>NZ_JBCNNS010000129.1:0-11753 GCF_039594335.1 Raoultella sp. | reverse complement strand
ACGGTTGTCATGTAAAGATCTTTGTCTTTCACATCAATAGAGCGGTCGAGCAGGAATACCGGAATTTTGGCCTCTTTGGCCTCTTTCAACACCGGTTCCCAACCGGTCGCAACGACCGGCGCGATAAAGATGGCGTCGACGCCCTGAGCGATAAAAGAGCGGACGGCTTTAATCTGGTTTTCCTGTTTCTGTTGGGCGTCGGCAATCTTCAGAGTAATGCCGCGTTTCGCGGCTTCCTCCTTCGCAACGTTGGTTTCAGCCGCACGCCAGCCGGATTCAGAACCGACCTGGGAAAAACCTACGGTAAGAGGGGCAGCCATGACCATAGACGACATAGCTGCGGAAACTGCTGTGACAAGAAGTAAGCGCTTCCACATAAGAGGATCCTCGTAGGGTTATTGTTGGTTAAAACCTCACCTGCCGATAAACTATAGACAATCGGAGATGTAACTGAATGCGTTACATCACACTTCAAAAAAGTTAATTAGATGTTGATTGATATGATTCTCACCAGCGGAGAGCCGGTGGGGCTTCGCGGCCCGCACGTCCTTCGCCGTTTATGACGAAATTTTGCACACTTTTAGATATCAAGAACATGCAATGAAAACGGTTACATAATTTTATTCAGTATGTAGCTATGTTTATGGATTTTCGTGCTGTATTGCCGGGAAGAATTCAGACTCCCCTCACCGGTTCTGGAGAAAAAGAAGCGAAGACATTCGATGTGAGTTGGCTATAATACCTGGCAATTGTTTGCCATACATTTTAAAGGAAACAGACATGAGCTTACTCAACGTACCTGCAGGCAAAGATCTGCCGGAAGACATCTACGTCGTGATCGAGATCCCGGCGAACGCAGATCCAATCAAATACGAAGTCGACAAAGAGAGCGGCGCGCTGTTCGTTGACCGTTTCATGTCAACGGCGATGTTCTATCCGTGCAACTACGGCTACATCAACCACACCCTGTCTCTGGACGGCGACCCGGTTGACGTACTGGTCCCGACGCCGTACCCGCTGGAACCCGGCTCAGTCATCCGCTGCCGTCCGGTTGGCGTATTGAAGATGACCGACGAATCCGGTGAAGATGCAAAACTGGTTGCCGTGCCGCACACCAAGCTGAGCAAAGAGTACGATCACATCAAAGATGTGAACGATCTGCCGGAACTGCTGAAAGCACAGATCACCCACTTCTTCGAGCACTACAAAGATCTGGAAAAAGGCAAATGGGTGAAAGTTGACGGTTGGGACAATGCTGAAGCGGCTAAAGCTGAAATCATTGCTTCCTTCGAGCGCGCTAAGAAGTAATTCTGCCGCACTCTGGTTATCGAAAACACCGCCTCAGGGCGGTGTTTTTGTTTCTGGCACAAAGCCTTTCCCGGGTGGCGGCTAACGCCTTACCCGGGCTACAGATACCCGCAGGCGATGCGCGGGGTGAGAAATCCAGACACCGCACGCGCCCGTAGCACCGGTCAGCAAAGCGCCACCGGGGAATTCGCGGGGCTATTTCCCGGGTGGCGGCTAACGCCTTACCCGGGCTACAGATACCCGCAGGCGATGCGCCGGGTGAGAAATCCAGACACCGCATGCGCCCGTAGCACCGGTCAGCAAAGCGCCACGGGGGAATTCGCGGGGCTATTTCCCCGGTGGCGGCTAACGCCTTACCCGGGCTACAAATACCCGCAGGCGATGCGCCGGGTGAGAAATCCAGACACCGCACACGCCCGTAGCACCGGTCAGCAAAGCGCCACCGGGGAATTCGCGGGGCCATTACCCGGGCTACAAATACGTTTTTATGTCTGTCATCTACCTGTGCCGGGTAAATGGCAGACATAAAAACAACGCCACCCGAAGGTGGCGTTGCCGTGGTTAATACTGGTCTCTGTCTAACCAGTTGCCGTTCTCTATCAGCGTAAAGCCCTCAACGGGGCGCTGATAGACATACATCCATGCGCTGCCATAAGGCGTCTGGATCAGGTGACGTGCGTACTCACCGCCCTTGGTGCGCAGCGCGTCCAGTTCGGCCAGCGTTGATGCATCAATACGATACACTTCACCATGTACTGTGCCTTCGCCCGGCACCGCGCCTGGATAGTGGCCCAGACTGTACAGCTGATAATCGTTGACACAATGATCGCCCAGCCACTGAGCGTTGGTCATCCAGTGGCTGTTGCCTTGTTTGCGTCGTAAACTGCCGTAAACAAATATTCGCATTGCTAAAACTCAAACTGATAGAGCAAATCGAGAGCCTGGTCTACGCCAGACACCGCTTCCATATATAGTCTGGGCATCAGGCGATAGCGTAACGTCAACGTCGCCAGGGAATCAAAGATCCCTACCCCATATTTTACCTGCAGACCTGGCAGCACATAGCCGCTGACTACCACTTGGGAGGAGTCGCCCACTCCCTCGGTATCCAGCGCCAGATTGCTTACGCCAAACGTCTCGCCGATTTTACCCACAACCTGACCACTTTGTGCAACCCCCATACCAATAAGCATTGAAGTCATGGCGGCACTATCGCTCTGTCCGCTGCCTAAACCCTGCCCTCGCAGCAGGTAAGAAAGCGCTTCTTGCTGCGACATAACCGGGTCAGAGAAAATCTCTGCTTTCGGCTGATCGGCCGAACCGGTAACACGAACGCCAGCGATCACGTCGTCTTCTGTCGCCTCCGGGTTACGAATTGCTTCGATATTCAACAGCGGCTGATCTGGCGGGCCGGAGAACAGCAGCTCGCCTTTACGGACAATCAGGTCCTGACCGTAGGCATGGAAACGACCTTCCGGGATATTGATCTGCCCGTTCAGCCCCAGCCCCTGTTTATCCTGCGCCACTTTCAAATCGCCGGTCAGACGCGCTTTCAGGCCGAAGGCGCTCAGACGGACGTTGTTGCCAACGTGAATCGTCAGGTTACTGTTGACAGGGATACTGGCGCTCTTCTGCTCAATCGGCTGCAGATTTTTATCCAGCATCACTTCGTCAGAAGAGACCCCAACAGCACTTTCCGGCACATCATTGACGACGATACGCGCCCACGGAACATCAACGTTACCATCCAGGCTGAACAAGCTCGGAGTGGCGGTAAAGACCACATCCGGTGAAACGTCCAGCCTTACCATCGGCGGCACGGTAATACGCACCCGACTGCCTTTGGCCGCCACCTGCGCCCGCCAGTTGTCAATCTGGGTCCAGTCGGCATTACCGCTCAGGCTGATTTGGCCCTGTTTGGTATTCACGGTACCCTGCAGCGTTGAGCGGGTCCCGTTGAAGTTCATCGCCAGCTGGCTCGGCTGCATATCAAACGGCATAAAGTTACCGTCAATTTCGATACCGCCCAACTGCATCTGGCCAAACAGCTGCGGACTTTGCAGATTGCCGCCAAGGCGCAGGTTCGCATTGAGCTTCCCTTCCGCTTTCTCTCCCCGGGCAAAGATCGGGTTAATCATCGCCAGCGAGAAGTTATTGATATTCACATTGCCGCCGAGGTTGCGGCGCCCCTGCGGGTCGGTAACCTGAACCAGCCCATCCAACTGACCGTTGTTGGTCAGGCGAATCAGCCAGCCGAGCTGCGCACGGTTGTTATGCAATTCGGCCGTCAGGTTCAACGTATCAAAGGCCACCGGCAGCGGCGCATCGTTGACCATCTGGGTAACTTTAACATTGTGGCCGTTCAGCGTCACTTTGCCCTGCGGCAGCCCCTCTTTGGTCGTGTCCCAGCTGACATCCGCAGTGCCGCTGAATACGCCGCTGGCCTGGGTCGCCTCCGGCATAAACGGCTTCAGCATCGCCAGATCAAATCGGTTCAGATTGACGAGCGCCCGTCCGCTGGCGCCGGCATCGATGGTCTGCGGCACGCACAGTTCGGCGTTCGGGTTAGTCCAGCAGTGCGGCCCGATACTGATTTTCTGCTCGCGATTACGGTAATCCAGTGCGATGTTGCGTGTCAGGGAAACCGGCCCAACCGGGGTCTGGAAGCGGGTATTGCTCAGCGTCCCTTTCCAGCGTTCCTCTTTACGATCGAAGCTCCCCGCCAGCGACAGCTGCCCGGAAACCGGTTCGCCCTGCACTTTCAGCTGCAGGTCGTGCTGTTTCTCGTTGCCCTTCGCATTGAGCTGCACCAGGCTAATATTGACGCCCGGCTGGCTTATCCGGTCAACGCGGACATCAAGATTGCCGCCGATCTGATCGCTGGACTTCACGTCGCCCTTGACGTTAACCTGAGCGACGGTTAGCTCCTGCCAGCGCAGCGCACGCGCGGTGATATCCGCCAGCAGCTGCGGCGCATCAACGGTGCCGCGCACCTTCAACAGCCCCTTCGCCGTGCCGCCCAGCCCCGGCAGCGCATTGTCCAGATTGGGCGCATCGATGGTGGCGTCCAGATTCAGATCTTTCACCCCCAGCTCACCCTTCACCTCAGCGCTGTTCTTACCCAGCGCCAGGCGCAGCCCGGGGATTTTCCACTGCATGTAGCTGTTACCCTGCAGTGAACCACTGACATCGACCTTGTTCTGCTTAACGTTACCGGTGATTTTCAGCTCCGGTACCGACATCTGCCAGCTCCCGCCGTACAGACTGCCCTGAGTTTTAATTATCCCGTTCAGCTTCGACGGCCAGTCCGGTACTTCTTTGGCGGTATTGATACCGTCGAGCGTCAGCTCGCCGCGCCAGCTGATGGCCTGTTGCCAGTCGAGCAGCGCTTTCAGTTCGGTTTTCCCCTCCAGCGCCGCAACGGTCAGCTTGTCGAGATTAACCTGTTGTTCGTTCCCTTTGGCGTTGAGGGTGATTTTCGCCGGCGGCAGCGATTGCCCCTTCACCGCGGTACTGAACGCCATGGTGTAGTCGGTCATCTTGCCATTAAATTTCAGCAACACATCGTCGGCCTGGAACTGTTTTTCTCCGCTTAACGGCCAGTACAGCTGTTTACTTTTCAGTTCCATATTCAACGGCAGTCCGGCTTCCGCCAGCTGCGCGTCGGCGCGTAATGTCATCGCCACGGAACCGGCTAAATCCACGCCGATCTCCAGTTTTTTACGCACTTCGCCGCCGACGGTCAGCTTCACCTTCTCGCCTTTCAGCGGATCGATGTTCAGCGTACTGTTGAGGGTGATGTCTACCGGCCAGTTATCCTGCAGCTGCGCGGTGCCCGATGCATTGATCTTGCCCTGATCGGAATCGATATCCAGGGTATCCAGCTGCATTTTCCCGTCGATGCTGCTGACTTTCAGCAGCATGCTGTAGACGGTCATGTCGGTATCACCGGTGAGACGCAGTTGCTCGCCGTGGAACGACTGGATATTCAGGTTCAGCGGCAGATGAACGTCGGTCATCTCCGGCAGCACCGGCTGAGAGAACAGCGCTTTCATTGTCTCGCCGAGCGGTTTTTCTGCCGGTTTCGGCTTGTCGATCTTCGGTTCAACCACCTGCTCCTGCGCCACTTTCGCCACTTTCGGCAAGGCGATCAACAGCCCCTGCAGCGACGTTGGCGTCAGGGTCAGATTCTTCTCCTGCCAGTTCAGGCCGGTGGAGAAGTCCCTCACCGAAACAGCAGTATTATCAATTTTGACGTTGACGTTTTGCAGCGCGACGCGGCTCAGCGTAACAGGATACGGCGTCGAAAGATTCAACGGCCCCGAGTCCTCTGCTTCTACCGGTGCAGAAGGCGGCATCTTGCTGGTGTCGATCGTCACGTAAATATCGCGCAGCAAAATATCGTTCACGCACAGGCTGCTGTCCCACAGACACCGTAGCTTGACCGCCAGATGGAACTGACCGGCGGTGACCGCGACGCCCGGCTGCTCAAAGCGCACGTTTTGCAGCGTCAGATCACGCCAGCCGCCGGTCACCTTGCCGATTTCCAGTCCCGGGACCCAGCGGTCCGCCGCCTTCAGCACCAGATGCAGGCCGCTGGTCGTACCGACCAGGAACGCTACCGTCCCCAGCAGCAGGACCAAAAAGATGAGTATCCCGAGGCTTATCTTCTTCCATAAACTCATAATTCAGGCCCCAGACCGATGTAAAACTGTAAACCGTGTTCGTCTTTGTCACCGACCGGTGCGGCAATATCCAGCTTGATTGGGCCAACCGGCGATTGCCAGCGCACGCCGACGCCAGCGCCGGTTTTGAAATTGCTTTTGCGGATATCGCTCACCGCTTCGCCGCTGTCGACGAAAACTGCGCCCCACCATTTTCCGCTGACGTTGTACTGATACTCCAGCGAACCTGTCGCCAGCTTCGAGGCCCCCATCAGTTTGCCATCGTCATCCTTCGGCGAGATCGATTTGTATTTATAACCGCGAATACTGCGGTCGCCGCCGGCGAAGAAACGCAGATCCGGAGGGACTTTGTTGAAATCATCGGCTTCAATCCAGCCGAGGTTGCCGCGCATCACAAAACGGTGGCGGTCGTAGAGCGTACGGATCCACACATCCTGCGCCTGGGCGACGATGAAGTTAATATCCGAGCCCCACAGGGTGTTGGAGTAGTCCACCGAATAGCGCTGGGAGTCGCCCCAGGTCGGCATCAGGCCACCGCGGGAACGGGTACGGTTTACCGACACCCCGGGATAGATAAGCATCGTGGTGTTGGTCACGTTGGCCTGAGTAAAGTGGTCGAGGCTCCAGCGCAGGTTCAACGCACGCTGCCAGCCGCTCGACATCTCCCAAAAACGCGATACGCCGAGGGTAGTGGAATCGGCTTTGGTATCGTTGAGATCCGTACGTTTAAAGCCTCCCTGCATCAGGTAGTATTGCTCCAGCGGGCTTTTTAACAGCGGCACCTTATAGCTGAAATCAAGCTGCTGTTCAGGGGCGGAAAGGCTGAGGCTGGAAGTCAGGCTATGCCCGTAGGAGTTCATCCACGGCTTTTTCCATGTCCCTTTGATGCGCGGCCCGACGTCGGTTGAGTAGCCGACCCCGGTTTCAACGGTATTCTCTTTACGCGGGGAGACCACACCCTGCAAAGGCAGAACTTTGGTCTGGCGGGACTTTTCAAACTGCGGCGCCACCACCACGGAACTAAACCAGCCGGTCGCCGCCAGCCGGCGGTTGAGCTCGGCGAGATCCTGCGAGGTGTAGTAGTCACCCTGCTTAAACGGCACCAGGTTTTGCAGATATTCGTCGCGAATTTGCGATCCTTCAAAAGTGACCGGGCCAAAGCGGTAACGCTCGCCGCTGTTGTAGTCAATATCCCAGAAGGCTTGATGGCGGTCGAGAGAAACGCCAAGCTGGCTTTTGTTGAACTCGCTGTCGAAGTAGCCCTTGCGCAGCGCGACCCGGGTCAGAGAGCTTTTAAAACTGTCATAATCACCGTGATTGAGGACGGTGCCGATAGCCGGGCGCGTTTTTAACAAATCCAGATAGTCACGGTCGGTGCGCGCACCGCCCCGCAGGATGACTTCCGTGCCGCCAATACGTACCGGCTCACCCGGCGTGACTTTGGCAATCAGCACCTGCCGGCCTTTTTTCGGCGGCGGGCGTAAGTCGAAATCGATCGTCGGTTCGTAGTACCCCAAGGCTTTCAGCCCTTCGCGGATGGCGTCATCGACGCGCGCGCGAAAGCGGCGATCCGGTGTGACTTCATCGCTCTGGATCGTGGATAGCTGGGCCCGGACGTTTTTCTCCAGCTCCCCGGATAACCCCTCAACCTGTAAACGCACGCTCGCGGCGCTAGCGACCCCGCTGACCAGCAAAAGGCTGGTGACACATAACTGGCGGATTTGTAGCACATTTTCTCCTGAATATCCTTGTTTCCCCCCGCAGGAAACGAAAGTGCCGATCCCCGGCTTAACAAAACCCCAACAACTTAGGGTTGAAAAAGTGACGCTAACCCAAATAATTCTTATGCTTAAATCTAGACCTATTGCGCGTGTTTATTGTGTTAAAAGACACGCTTCGTTACAACCTTAACCCGACTGATGTTTCGAGAGGCCAACCGTGAGTCTATTTGATAAAACGCATCTTGTCGCCCAGGCGGATGCGCTGCCAGGACGCAACACCCCTATGCCAGTGGCAACACTCCACGCTGTCAATGGCCACTCCATGACCAACGTTCCGACCGGGATGGCGGTTGCTCTGTTCGCGATGGGCTGCTTCTGGGGAGTCGAGCGCCTGTTCTGGCAACTGCCCGGCGTTTACAGCACCGCCGCAGGCTACACCGGCGGCTACACACCGAACCCAACCTACCGGGAAGTCTGTTCCGGCGAAACCGGACATGCCGAGGCCGTACGCGTCGTGTACGATCCGCAGGTCATCAGCTACGCGCAGCTGTTGCAGGTGTTCTGGGAAAATCACGATCCGGCCCAGGGCATGCAGCAAGGCAATGACCATGGCACCCAGTATCGCTCCGCCATCTATCCCCTGACGCCAGAGCAGGATGAAGCGGCAAAGGCCAGCCTGGTACGTTTCCAGGCCGCAATGCGCGACGCCAACGACACGCGCGCCATCACCACGGAAATTGCCCCGGCGAAACCGTTTTACTACGCTGAGGACGATCATCAGCAGTACCTGCACAAAAACCCCTACGGCTACTGTGGCATCGGAGGCATTGGCGTCTGCTTACCGCCGCAACGGGCCTGACTACTGGTTTAGCGCCACGCGAGCAGCGTGGCGCGTTGCATTACTCACCGAGCCGTTATCTATGACTCTCCCCTGCAACAGCAGGTTGTAAATTGGCGCCTGCGGCCTGTTCAGTCGCGTTTGTAGTAGATGAACGGCTTCAATTCCCAGAGCGCGGCACGGCACTGTAATCCCCGTGATGGGCGTTGCAAGCCCGTGCTGTAAATTCCACTCAGAATCAGTCGTGATAATGGAAATATCCTGCGGAACACGGATCCCATGACGCAGCAAGGCTTTAAGTACACCATCGGTCATTCTGGTACTGTTAGGGAAGATAACTTCCGGCCACTCTTGTCTGTTGTGGCCTGACAACCACTCATCCAGCGCGCGCTCAGCCTCTTCAGCGGTATACCACTCCGTCACTAACAAATCGCGCTGTGGCTCAAAGGAGACGTGAAAATGGCGATACGCTTCTTTGATTCCATCCAGACGTGCATAAAGTGTTTCCCGGCGCAGACAGGTGATGGTCAGTACACGGCGATGCCCCTGCTCAAAGAGGTAACGTAGCGTCGTAAATCCAATGGCACGGTGATCGGGCGAAACGGAATCAAGCACCATGTCCCGGTCAAAGGAGTTAATTAATACACAGGGTTTATTAAGCGTGCTGGCGAGCTTAAATATTGTTGAATCATCCGTGCCAATGATAATGATGGCGTTGATGTTCTTGTGGCAGAAATAACTTCACGTCTGCATGCTGTTCTTCTAATCCACAATGGCTGATCCAGACATTATGCGCTGCGCTGGCTTCTGCAATACCTTTGGTCACTTCCAGATAAAAGACATCTCCACGTCCCTGAAAGGTTCTTTCAGGAGCAAAAACAGCAATACCGTTAATTAACAGCCGTCCGCTTGCCATCGACTGGAGCACGCCTAACTCTCGTGCGCTACGAATAATCGCTTCCCGGGCCTTATGACTGGTATAGGATTTGCCACTTAACACTCTGGAAACTGTACTGACGGAATAACCTGTCAGGCAGGCAATTTCCTCTATTTTTAACCTGCCTGGCATAGTGTGACCTCGCTCTCATTCATTTTTTGCAAATATTTGCAGAAACAGCCTGTTGATTTTAAAACCAAATTTCAGAAACGTTGAGTTTTACTTAAACACCTTGCGAGTATTCTCACAAAATAACATTGTCGCTGGGGCTCACCCTTTCTATTTTCCGGTCATCACGCTGTTAAATGAGAAGGAGAAAGCCATGTTGAGTATTGCCATTGTCGGCACCGGAAATATTTCTCACAACCATATTCAGGGCTGGGCGCAATTCCCCGAACGCTGCAAGATTGTCGCGCTGGTCGACATCTATCCGGAAAAAGCAGAAGAGAAAAAAACGCGTTATGGCCTGACCGATGCCCAGGTTTTCAGTAGCCACCAGGCAATGCTGGAAGCGGGTCTCACCATAGACGTGGTGGATGTATGTACCCCCCCCTACGTCCATGCAGAAATCGCCGTTGACGCCCTGAATGCCGGAAAGCATGTGCTATGCGAAAAGCCGATGGCCGCCTCGCTCGAAGAGTGCGATGCGATGATTGCCGCGCAAAAAGCGAGTGGAAAAACATTATCGGTTATTGCACAAAACCGCTTTACCGACGCCTTCTGGCGTTTAAAAACAGCGGTGGATTCCGGTCTCGCGGGCAAGATTTGCCACGCTCAGGTGGATTCATTCTGGTGGCGTGGACATAGCTATTACGATCTGTGGTGGCGCGGCACCTGGGAAAAAGAGGGTGGTGGTTGCACGCTTAATCATGCCGTACATCACATCGACGCCATTCAGTGGATGCTCGGCTTCCCGAACGAAGTGGTGGCCATGATGACCAATGTCGCCCACGACAATGCTGAAGTTGAAGACCTCAGTGCGGCCATTTTCCGCTATCCCCACGGCGCACTGACGCAATTAACGGCTTCTGTGGTCCATCACGGCGAAGATCAAAAAATTGTTATTCAGGGCGAAAAGGCGCGCATCTCCGCGCCATGGAAGATATTTGCCAGCCGCTCCGCAGATAACGGCTTCCCTGAGCCGGAAAATAACCGTGAGCTGGAAGATAAGCTTGAGACGCTGTTCCGCGCTACACCTCAGCTTAAGTGGACACTGCATTGCGGACAAATTGACGACATGTTGAGCGCCATTGAACAACACACTGCTCCGCTGGTTGATGGCGAGCAAGGAAAGCGCTCGCTTGAACTCATCACCGCGATCTACAAATCCGCCATCACCCGTTCTGTCGTGACGCTGCCAATCCCGAACTCCGATGCGTTTTACCGCACTGGCGGCCTGGTTAAAGAAGCCCCGCATTTTTATCAGAAATCCGCCTCCGTAAGCAATTTTGCAGAAGCCGGTGCCATCCCTTTGGGTAAAGACTTAGATTCAGGAGTAGAAAAATGAACAATAAAGACGGAATGAACTACGCCCCGACAAGTAAACCGCAACCGGTAGTAAAACCCGGAGAGTTTGTGATTGCCGCTGCCGCCCTCGATCACGGCCATATCTACGGCATGTGCAACGGCCTGATTGAAGCAGGCGCCACGCTGAAATGGGTCTACGACCCCGATCCAGAAAAGGTAGATAAATTTATACAACACTACCCGCAGGCACAGGCAGCTGACTCGTTAGAAACCCTGCTTAATGATGCCTCAGTGGCTCTGATCGCCGGGGCGGCGATTCCGTCAGAGCGTTGCCTGCTGGGGTTGAAAGTCATGGCTGCGGGTAAAGACTATTTTACCGATAAAGCGCCGCTGACCACCCTTGAACAGCTGGAAGACGCCAAAGCGATGGTCGCGAAAACCGGGCGCAAGTACGCGGTCTACTACAGTGAGCGCCTGCACGTTGAAAGCGCTGTTTTCGCTGGTAGCCTGGTGAAACAGGGGGCAATTGGTCGGGTCATGCAAACTCTCGGTACGGGTCCACATCGCGAGGGGACTGGACGTCCGGACTGGTTCTACGAACGCCGTTATTTTGGCGGCATTCTCTGCGATATCGGCAGCCACCAGATCGAACAGTTCCTGTTTTACACCAGCAACAGCGAGGCGCGGATTGTCGCCAGTCAGGTACGTAACGTAAACCACCCGCAATATCCGCAGTTTGAGGATTTTGGTGATGCAATGCTTGCCGGCAACAATGGCGCGACGGGCTACTTCCGCTG
>NZ_JBCNNS010000128.1:0-11886 GCF_039594335.1 Raoultella sp. | reverse complement strand
CGAGCCTGGGCAATCGGTTTGCCCATCTCAAGACTGATCATTTGTGCCATCTCTTCGGCGCGGGCGCGCAGCGCGTTACCGATTTTTCGCAGGGCGTTGGCGCGCTGTTCGAGACTGACGGTACGCCACTGACGATAGCCTTGCTCGGCAAGCGCGATCGCCGAATCCACCTCTTGATCACTCGCCCAAGGCAGAGACGACAGCCTTTCTCCCGTGGTCGGGTTGACGGAAACCGCGTGAGTTGCAGATAAATTCATCGTGATGTTCTCTCTGTTGATGACGAAGGTTGATTGCGAATTGACCTCATTCTGGCTTACCCTTACTTTCATTGAAAATGAATAATATTAAGCAACCTATTCACAAAAGAAGAACACTATGGACCTGACCCAGCTTGAGATGTTTAACGCCGTCGCCAGCACCGGCAGCATTACCCAGGCCGCGCAGAAGGTGCACCGCGTGCCGTCAAACCTGACAACCCGTATTCGCCAGCTGGAGGCCGATCTCGGCGTCGAGCTGTTTATTCGTGAGAACCAGCGCCTGCGCCTTTCCCCCGCGGGACACAGCTTTTTGCGCTACAGCCAGCAGATCCTCGCGCTGGTCGATGAAGCCCGAATGGTGGTCGCCGGGGATGAGCCGCAGGGGCTGTTTTCACTGGGTTCGCTGGAAAGTACCGCCGCGGTACGCATTCCCTCAACGCTGGCGCTGTATAACCAGCGCTATCCGAAAATCCATCTCGCGCTCTCTACCGGCCCTTCCGGGACGATGATTGATGGCGTACTGGAAGGCACCTTAAGTGCAGCATTTGTCGACGGGCCGCTGGTCCATCCTGGCCTTGAGGGTTTACCGGTCTTTCCGGAAGAGATGATGATTGTGGCGCCTTTCGGCCATCCGCCGATTACCCGCGCCAGCGAGGTGAACGGCAGCAACGTCTACGCCTTTCGCGCCAACTGTTCCTACCGCCGCCATTTTGAAAGCTGGTTCCACGCCGACCGGGCAACACCGGGGCGGATTCATGAAATGGAGTCCTATCACGGTATGCTGGCCTGCGTCATTGCCGGCGCCGGACTGGCGCTGATTCCGCGCAGTATGCTGGAGAGTATGCCCGGCCATCATCAGGTGTCAGCCTGGCCGCTGGCCGAAGAGTGGCGCTGGTTGACAACCTGGCTGGTCTGGCGACGCGGCGCGAAAACCCGTCAGCTGGAGGCGTTTATAGCCCAGCTGAACGAAGATCGGCAACGAGCAATTTCTCCATAAACAGGCTCAGCGGATCGGGGCGATACGGTGCGAAGGCGCAACGGGTCTGATAGCCCCAACGGGTATACAATCTGACCGCGGCCTGCTGATGGATCCCGGTCTCCAGGCGCACGGTATGGCATTCCCGGCGCAGCGCTTCCTTTTCCAGCGCCGCCAGCAGCCGTTCGCCAAGCTTCTGCCCGCGGTGATCCGGGTCGATAAACACCCGCTTCATTTCACCAATCCCATCGTTGCCGAGCACGATCGCCCCGCAACCGACCGCCCGTTGTCGGGCATCGCGGATCAACAGCACAATCACCGACTCCACCGCCAGTTGGCTCAAATCAACCAGGTGGTTACTCTCGGCCGGATAGAGAGATTCCTGGTACGCATCCAGACGGGCAATCAGCGCGGTCAGATCCGGATCGGTTATGGCTGTCGGGGCGATGCTGTACATAGGCGAACTCCTTTTTTCGCCTACTGTAGCGTAGCACATCCCCCCTCTCTCATAGCTTTAACTTATATCACCCGCAGCGACTTGCGCTAAGCGATTGAACTGCAGTAATTTTATGCCATGACGCTTGATATCGGGAATGAACCATGAATACCAAAGCACGCAAGGTGATGATTATCGGTGCCGGTAATGTCGGTACGTCTGCAGCCTACGCACTGTTGAACCAGACTATTTGCGAGGAGCTGATCCTTGTGGATCTTGATACGACCAGGGCGCAGGCGCAAGCTCAGGATCTTAGCGATGCGGCGGCCTATATGCCGGGAATGATGACCATTTCAACGCGGGACGTCAGCGACTGTGCCGATGTGGATATCGCCGTGATTACCGTTTCCGGCGGCGCGCTGAAACAAGGCCAGACCCGCCTTGACGAGCTAAACGCGACGGCCAGAATCGTTAATAGCATTGTTCCGCAGATGATGAGCAGCGGCTTCAACGGTATCTTTCTGGTCGCCACCAACCCTTGCGATATTATCACCTGGCAGGTATGGAAGCTGTCCGGGCTACCGCGCAACCAAGTGATAGGCACCGGCGTCTGGCTCGATACCACCCGCCTGCGGCGGGTGCTCGCCCAGGCACTCGATATTGGCGCCCAGAGCATTGACGCTTTTATTCTCGGTGAACATGGCGATACCCAGTTTCCGGTCTGGTCGCACTCGTCGGTTTACGGCTCCCCGATTGCCGATGTTTACCGGAAACATGCCGGACAGGAACTGGATCGCCAGCAGATAGCGGAGAAGGTTCGGACCCTTGGCTTTGAGATTTACGCCGGGAAAGGCTGCACCGAGTACGGCGTCGCCGGTACCATTGCTGAGATCTGTCGCAATATTTTCACCGGCAGCCATCGTGCGCTGGCTATCTCATGCATTCTTGACGGCGAATACGGTATGAATAATGTCGCGATCGGCGTACCGGCGGTACTGGCGCAGAGCGGCGTGCAGCAGATTATTGAACTGCAATTATCCGAGGATGAAGCGGCGCAATTCCGCCACTCTGTTGAGGTGATTAAAGCCAATATTGCCCGTCTGCCGTAACTCATATCCCCGGCGAGTCAGCGATGATCCGCCGGGGATGAAGATGCGCTAAGATCTCGGGCGTCTCATCGCAATCAAAATAGCTCGGACACGAAAATTTTCCCCTGCAGCCAGGTCATCGCCTGCCCGGCCATCAGCACGCGATCGCCCTTCAGTTCACAACGAATATCGCCGCCGCGCGCCGATATCTGACGGGCCAGCATTTTGCTTTTCCGCAGCTTCGCGCTCCAGAACGGGATCAGCATGGTATGCGCCGAACCGGTGACCGGATCTTCCCATACGGCTTCTCCCGGGGAGAAAAAACGGCTGACAAAGTCATACTCACCATCGCCGGGGGCGGTAATCGTCACCTTATGTTCGCCAGGGGTCATAGCCGCAATCCTCGGGCGCACGGCGGCAACCTCTTCGCGGCTGGCCAATTCGATAAGCCATGCCCGGCCACGACGGGCGCTGACGTACCGCTCAATGCCTAATCCGGCAAGCAGGGCCGCAGGCGGGACACTCTCTTGCGTCGCGCTCGCCGGGAAATCGAGGGTCAGCCAGTCCCCTTCCCGGCTCACCGTCAGGCGGCCGGACGCGGTCGCAAAATCAATCACCGCGTGTGGGAAATCAAGATGATGAAAAATGACATGCGCGCTGGCGAGAGTAGCGTGACCACACAGGTTGACTTCATTGCGGGTCGTGAACCAACGCAGTGAAAACGACTCGCCCTCGCGCACCACGAAGGCAGTTTCAGACTGATTATGCTGCTGCGCCATTTTCAGCAACATATCATCCGCCAGCCATGTGTCCAGCAGGCAGACCGCCGCCGGGTTACCGGAAAAAGGGTGGTCACTGAACGCAGAAACCAGATACGCAGGGATCTCTTTCACAGCATCTCCTTAGCGTAGCGTGATGGTGCCAGTCATGTACGTTATCGCCTGACCGCCAATCAACACCCGATCGCCCTGCCACTGGCAGCGCAGATCGCCACCGCGTGCGGAAACCTGCCGCGCCTGCATGACCGTTTTAGCCAGTTTCTCTCCCCAGTAGGGGATCAGCATACTGTGCGCCGAGCCGGTCACTGGGTCTTCGAAAACCGCCTCGCCCGGGCAGAAAAAGCGGCTAACGAAATCATATTGCTCATCGGCGGCGCTGACGCAGACCATCTTACCTGTCCGCGCAAGCAACGACATCTCCGGCCGCACAGCTTCAACCTGCTGACGATTTTCGAGGACCACCAGATAATCCCGCCCCTCGCGAATCTCGACGGCCGTGTCCAGCCCAAGCCCGGCAAGCAGCTCCGGCGGCGGCGCAATAACCGGGGTGGTTTGCCACGCCGGGAAGTCTAACGTCAGCCAGTCGCCGTTGCGCGTCACCCGCAGTTCCCCGACAAAACGGGTACTGAACACGATAGTGGAGGAAGGATAGTCGAGATATTCGAAGATAATGTGCGCCGAGGCCAGCGTGGCGTGGCCGCAGAGGTTAATCTCACGCTGGGTGGTGAACCAGCGCAGCTCATAACCCTCATCGGTACGCACAAAAAAGGCGGTCTCAGACTGGTTGTGCTGCTGCGCCATGCTCAGCAGCGTTTCGTCCGGTAACCATTCGGTGAGTGGACACACCGCGGCGGCATTACCGCCAAAATTGCGATCGCTGAAGGCGTCTACCAGGTAAAAATCTATTTCCTGCATCATACGACTGTTCCTGTTTTTTTACTTTTCTTCAACATGACATAAAAGCGGGCTATGTACACGATCTATATAAAAATGAATCCGTTAGCTTTTAAATGCCACCTGGCGCCGTAATGGGATCCAGATCACAAAATGATTGTATTTTCATCAGCAATCGTTTTAAGATCGAGACCTCTTCTTCCTCTAGTAACCAGCTCAGAACCTATGATTACAAACACGGTTTCACGCAGAGTCGCGTGGCTTCGGGTAGTCACGCTTGCGATCGCCGCTTTCATTTTTAACACCACTGAATTCGCTCCGGTCGGTCTGCTGTCCGATATTGCCGACAGCTTCGGCATGGAAACCGCTCAGGTGGGCGTGATGCTGACCATCTATGCGTGGGTGGTCGCGTTAATGTCACTGCCGTTTATGCTGTTGACCAGCCAGATAGAGCGCCGCCGCCTGCTGATCGGCCTGTTCATTCTGTTTATTGCCAGCCACGTCCTGTCGTTCTTTGCCTGGAGCTTTAATGTTCTGGTGATCAGTCGCATCGGTATCGCCTTTGCGCACGCGGTCTTCTGGTCGATAACGTCTGCATTAGCAATACGTCTGGCGCCGCCGGGCAAACGTGCGCAGGCGCTGAGTCTGATTGCAACCGGCACCGCTCTGGCGATGGTATTCGGTATCCCTATCGGTCGTATCATCGGGCAGTATTTTGGCTGGCGTATCACCTTCCTCGCGATCGGCCTGGGCGCGCTGGCGACGCTGGTGTGTTTGTTTAAGCTGTTGCCCCGACTGCCCAGCGAGCATTCCGGTTCGCTGAAAAGCTTGCCGGTATTGTTCCGTCGCCCGGCGCTGCTGAGCATCTATCTGCTGACCGTCATCGTGGTGACCGCGCATTACACCGCCTACAGCTATATTGAGCCGTTTGTACAAACAGTAGCCGGTATGAGCGGTAATTTTGCCACCGTGCTGCTGCTGATCCTTGGCGGTGCGGGGATCATCGGCAGCGTGCTGTTTGGCAAACTGGGCAACCAGCATGCTTCGGTGTTGATTAGCATCGCTATTGGCCTGCTGCTGGTCAGTCTGCTGCTGCTGTTGCCGGCATCGCAAAACGCCCACCACCTGATGGTATTAAGCATCTTCTGGGGCATTGCGATCATGATTATTGGTCTGGGGATGCAGGTAAAGGTTCTGGCGCTGGCGCCGGATGCCACCGATGTGGCGATGTCGCTGTTTTCGGGGATCTTTAATATTGGTATCGGCGCGGGGGCGCTGGTTGGCAGTCAGGTCAGTATCCATCTTTCAATGGACTCTATCGGCTACGTCGGGGCGATTCCGGCGCTGGTGGCGCTGGTGTGGTCAATCATGATATTCCGCCGTTGGCCGGTGTCGCTTGACGATCATCAGCCTCACCACTCCTCAACGAGGTGAGGCAGCCAAAATAGCCTGCCGGTTGTGCATCGGCAGGCTATTTGATTCCCGGGTCACAAGTGCGGCGACGTTATCCGGCGTGGTAGGTAGTAATAATTTCCAGTACGCCGTTGATAATAAATTGCACGCCCATGCAAACCAGCAGAAAGCCCATCAGGCGCGAAATCGCTTCGATTCCCCCTTTTCCGACCAGTCGCATGATCGCCCCTGAACTGCGCAGGCAGGCCCAGAGGATAATCCCGACCAGCGCAAAGATAATCGGCGGCGCGACCATCACCACCCAGTGCGAAAAATCGACGCCATGTTTCACCGTCGATGCTGTACTGATCAGCATGGCGA
The DNA here is from genome assembly GCF_039594335.1 of Raoultella sp. NCBI lineage: Bacteria > Pseudomonadati > Pseudomonadota > Gammaproteobacteria > Enterobacterales > Enterobacteriaceae > Klebsiella > Raoultella sp. The sequence goes on along the minus strand of NZ_JBCNNS010000128.1, from coordinate 5,683 downwards.
TGGTTCCTGGTCCCGCGGTACTCGGCATTGCCAGCGGCACAAACGCGATATTGGCCGACGGTTCATCCGCCAGTTCTTCGGATTTTATTTTCGCTTCCATCGAGTCATGCGATTTCTGCTGCGGGAAAAGCATCCGAAAGCCGATAAAGGCGACTATCAATCCACCGGCAATACGCAGGCCAGGTATAGAGATGCCGAAGGTGCTCATCACCACCTGACCGGCATACCATGCAACCATCAGGATAATGAATACGTACACCGAGGCCATCAGCGATTGTTTGTTGCGCTCCTCGTTGTTCATATTGCCTGCCAGCCCAAGGAACAACGCAACGGTCGTCAGCGGGTTCGCCAGCGGTAAAATGACCACCAGCCCCAGACCTATCGCCTGAAAGAGTTCAATCATAATTAATTAAGGCCCCGTTCATCTTTCACAATTAAAAATCTCACCGCGCAATTATAACTTTTGTCGTCAATACCATTCCAGCCCTTATCATCCGCTCTCCGGACCGCTTCAGCCCACGTCAGAAATTCGCTTTAGCAAATCGTGTCATCGTCTGATTCATCAGGTTGACATATAATTGCCTGGGCAATAATATCAGCAGCAATTAACTACTTGCCTGGGCAACCATTGTGAAAAACACCAGCGATCTGTTTAACGAAATGATCCCCCTCGGTCGCTTGATCCAGATGGTTAACCAGAAAAAAGATCGCCTGCTCAACGAATATCTCTCGCCAATGGATATTACATCCACCCAGTTTCGGGTGCTGTGTTCCATTCGTTGCCAGGTATGTATTCCCCCCGTTGAGCTGAAAACCGTGCTGTCGGTCGACCCAGGCGCAATGACGCGCATGCTCGACCGTCTGGTCTGTAAAGGCTGGATTGAACGGTTACCCAACCCCAATGACAAACGCGGCGTACTGGTACAGTTAACATCAGACGGAGCGGCCATTTGTGAGCAGTGTCATCAGGTTGTGGGTCAGAAATTACACCAGGAATTAACAAAAAATCTGTCGGCAGATGAAGTGGTCAACCTTGAACATTTACTGAAAAAAGTTCTGCCGTAATAAGAAGAGGTAAGATGATGTCCAGACGTAATAATGACGCCATCACTATCCATAGTATTTTGTCGTGGATTGAAGATAACCTGGAATCGCCCCTGTCGCTGGAAAAAGTGTCCGAGCGTTCTGGTTACTCGAAATGGCACCTGCAAAGAATGTTTAAAAAAGAGACCGGTCACTCCTTAGGCCAGTACATCCGCAGTCGCAAGCTGACGGAAATCGCGCAAAAACTCAAGCAGAGCAATGAGCCGATTTTGTACCTCGCAGAGCGCTATGGTTTCGAATCGCAACAAACGCTGACGAGAACCTTTAAAAACTACTTCGACGTTCCGCCGCACAAATATCGCATGAACAATATGCCGGGTGAATCCCGCTATCTGCTACCACTAAACAACTGCTGTTAATCGCCTGCAACAAGACGTATTGAGGAAATGATGAAACTATTCGCTGCCGCTGCCATTGTGCTGGTCGCCCTGGTCTCGAGCCAGAGCTATGCGGAGCAAACCACTACGCCGGTTCGCTACACTCACCGCGACGCGATGATTATGCCTTCCGAACATAACGGCTCCCCATTTGATTTCAATCATATGGCCGCCGGTAGCGACAAATCGGATGAGCTGGGCGTACCGTATTACAATTAACTGAACTATCCGAGCATTTTGCCCCGTTTACGGGGCTTTTTTTGCTTGTCTGGCGCCGGAAGTGGCGGATACCGCCAGCCGCCTGTGGCTCACCGGTATGCTGGCAGGAGGCGCCAGCCCTCTTCCTGCCCTCCTCGCCCGGATATAATCAGTTTGTCGGCGGCGCTCAAAAATGAATGGTTCGCATGGCAGAAACGCTTAGGTTTCAAGTGCAGCAACGATTACGGCTTCTATTTTCTCAGGAGTGGCGATCGGTGCGAAACGCTTGAGCGGTTTGCCGTCACGTCCGATCAGGAACTTAGTAAAGTTCCACTTGATTCGCCCCCCCAGCACGCCGGGCAATTCATCTTTCAGGTAACGAAACACCGGGTGCGTTGCGGCCCCGTTCACCTCCACTTTCTCAAACATCGGGAAGCTCACACCGTAGTTGATATGACAGGTTTGCGCGATTTCGTCGGCACCGCCGGGTTCCTGCTTCCCGAACTGGTTGCAGGGGAAACCCAGCACTACCAGCCCCTGGTCGGCGTACCTCTTGTAGAGCGCTTCAAGGCCTGCGTATTGTGGTGTGAAGCCACAATGGCTGGCGGTATTAACCACCAAAACCAGCTTGCCCGCGTAGTCGGCCATCGAGACAGGCTGGCCACGCAGACTGGTGGCCGTCAGTTCATAAAAAGTGGTCATGGCGGACTCCTCAGTGCAGCTCCCGTTCGATGTCGACATTGCCACACAGCACATGGACACCCGGCGCGAAACGTATGCGCGGCGAGAATATCTCGCACATGATCGCGTGGCAGGTCCGCCATCGTGACGTCAAGCTTGACTGCGAGGGCGATACCGACGGTGACAGCCTGGTTCTGGGAAAAGGTCTTCATGGCATCTTTCCGCTGCTGTTTGTTCGTGCCCCTGGTCAGCCTGACTATTGCTTATAGCGGCGCTGATTAGATCCGGGATGTCTTAGAAGGGCGGCTTCAGGGCGTATCGGACGTCGCACCAGCTCGCCTCCGCAGTTCGGGCAATAGCCTTTAAGCTGCTCGGTTACGCAGTCAACGCAAAAAGTGCATTCGAATGAACAGATATACGCCGCGTTTGATTCTGGCGGCAGATCTTTATCACAGCATTCGCAATTAGGGCGAAGTTCAAGCATGGTGGTCTCCTGGGGGGAAGGGGCATCATAAGATGTCTCCCGTATCCGCTGCTGGTATCGCATTCGATGGTAAATGACGTTGTGGTGCTCAATATGTATCAAATGAGCATGACCTACAGGCCGAAAAAATCAAGATAGTGAACCCGTTGCCAGTAACATCTGCTGCAGTCATACCGCGGCCAGAAGAAATCTGATCGTTCTGCTTTAAGCGAGATGCGGAAGTTGGTTAGTGTTACCACCACGGGCGTACGACTAACACTGTCCTGTATGAATCAAGGGGAGCCGGTCGTGTCCGACAACGGCCCAGAGAAGTCATCCCCCCTCACCCCTTATTTTCTTTACTCATAACTTGCCAGTAGCGTCCTCGAAAAAGGTCCTCGATCGCGTTTCAGGACGTATCAACCGGGCGTTCGTGACCATAATGCGTCTCTGTTTACTTATCGGAGATCATCATGTTACGCCCCTTTTTTTGCTTTCTTTTTTCTATTCTCTTTAGTGTCGCATCGTATGCCAACACGGCTTTTCGCCAGTTAACGATCAACGAGGATAACTCCCGTCCTCTCAATGTCGCGTTCTGGTATCCCACAGCTGAAACCGGCTCGCCGGAAAAGGTGGGTGACAATATTGTCTTTTACGGTACCTCTGCGCTGCGTGATGCGGCGCCGGAAGCGGGTGAGCATCCGCTGCTTCTGCTTTCTCACGGCTATGGCGGCAACTGGCGTAATCTTAACTGGCTGGCAACGGAAATGGCGGCTCAGGGCTATATTGTGGCGGCGGTCGATCATCCCGGCACAACAACATTTAACAGACGTCCGCAGGATGCGAAAGAACTCTGGCGCCGCCCGCAGGATCTGCAGCGGGCGATGGTGAAAATTATCACAACCCCCTCCCTTGCCGGAAAAGTTGATGTGCAGCGAATTGCCGCCGTCGGGCACTCTCTCGGCGGCTGGACGGTACTTGAACTGGCGGGAGCGCGCTTTGACGCCGTCCGTTTTCAGCATGATTGCCGGGCCAATACCGGGCTGTCAGCCTGCAAGTTAATTCAGACGCTGGGTATTGATAAAGCTGCCGGTCCGCTGGCAGCAGACGTGGCCGATCCGAAAATCAAAGCCGTTGTCTCACTCGATCTGGGGCTGGCCCGGGGATTCACGCCTGAATCACTTTCTCAGATCGCAGTTCCGGTGCTGATCATGACGGCTCAGGTGGACAGCGATGAATTACCCGCAAAGCTGGAGTCGGGCTACCTGGCGGAATATATCCCTGCCGCGGTAAGACGTGTGGAGCGAGTTGAAGGGGCCACTCACTTTAGTTTTATGCAGCAATGCAAACCAGGTGCGATGGCATTAATCGCAGAAAAAGAACCGGGCGAAGAGATTGTCTGCCAGGATGGGGGCACCCGCAGTCGGGCGGCTATTCACCGTCAGCTCGCCCGGGATATCAGCGCCTTCCTCAATCAGGCCCTCGACTTTCAACCGCTGTCCGGCGGTAATCAGTCGGGGTCATACCGCTGATACGGAGAAACTCGCGATGAAAGTTTGATTTGGTGGCAAACCCCGCCTCCAGCATCACTTCCGTTACCGGCAGGGCCGTGTTCCGTAGAAGCTGCTGCGCATAGCCGATGCGAAAGCCGTTGATCCACTGTGAGACATTGCAGCCGCGCGTTAGATTCACCGCTTTCGAAATCTGGCGCGCGGGGACCCCGGTTTTTCTCGCCAACACATTCAGTGTCAGATCGGGATTCAGATACAGATTCTGTTCGTTTATCAGCGTGTCTACCCGTAGATAAGTCGAGACGTATTCTTCTTCATTATTGCTCTCTTTACTCTCTTCGGGGGGCAATACCGGCTCTCGGGCCGGGGCCGGGAGTGGCGGACGGCGGCTAGCGACAATGGCAAAACAGATAAATGGCAGCAGAATAGCCTGCGAGAGTGCGACCAGCTGCGGCGCCTGCTGGCCGCGATAAAAATGGAAGTTGAGCGCGATAGCCAGATCGGTCAGTGCGGAAAAGCACAGGAAGACACCCGCGGTAAAAGCGAGTGATGAGGTTGAACCACGGTCGCTAAGACGCCTGAAAATAAACGTATCACTGCCCTGCAGCGCCGTTCGAATCAGGGCGTAACCGTAACCGATATAGAGCAGCATCAGAACAGCATCGGTGGTTTCCGGGGCAACAAGATTCAGCGCCAGAGCAAGTGTCGGCGGCACCACAAAAGCGGCCATTTTTTGCTGCAAGCGCAGTCCTGTAAAGCAGGCAAAGCAGTGCCAGGCCAGCGGTGGAAGGGTGATGGCCATGACAGACTGCAGCTGGCGCAGTGGAATAAGATCAAACTGCCAGCGCAGGGCTGACATCAGGAGCAACAGCGAACAGCCCGCAATAAAGGTCGCACTGTTGCGATAGCCCGCGGGCCGTTGCAAACAAACCTTCAACAGTAAAATAAGCAAAATAGACAGGGTGTACCAGGGAAAGGGAATAGCCGGCATGAAATACCTGTACGCAGAGCATTTATCACAGGGGAACGTTGTGCCATAAAAAGACGCAAAAAACATCACCCGTCACATAAATATTTTAACTATTCAACACTTACTCTTTTACCCCGGCCGGGATGAGGGTTTCGTCGTTTCTGAGCAACGTGAGCATCTGCGTGTTGCATCCTCCGGTTGAACTCACCACATAAAGCAGATATCTGACATGCTTATCGGGTCGCTTAACAATAAACTCGGCAATGGGTCCTGATATGCAGGATGGCACTGAAAAGCGGTCATTGAGTTCGTATCGGCCTGAAAAATGAAGAGTAGCGCCATCCGCGTTGGCCATAAATACAGGGAACGCCGCTCCTGA
>NZ_JBCNNS010000127.1:0-11935 GCF_039594335.1 Raoultella sp. | reverse complement strand
TAAGAGGAAATGAAATTGTTTAAGCGCGGTCACAGTTTCATACTATGCGCGTTAAATATTTCCCTCAAGAAAGGACCCCCGCTATGTTTTCCGCGTTGTGCCGCCGCCTCCTTCCCCTGGCGCTTGGTGCAGGTTTTGTCTTCTCCGCCCCGGCTTTCAGCACCATGGGCGAAACCGCCACGACCCAGGCTCGTCATATCGCGACTGTTTTTCCCGGAAGAATGACCGGTTCGCCCGCAGAAATGCTGTCGGCGGACTATGTGCGTCAGCAGTTTGCCCAAATGGGCTATAAAAGCGACATCCGCAGCTTTCATGCGCGCTATATCTACAGCAATACGGATAAACGGAAAAACTGGCAAAACGTCACCGGCAGCACCGTCATTGCCGCCCATGAAGGCGCGGCTCGCCAGCAGATCATTGTGATGGCGCATCTCGATACCTACGCGCCGATGAGTGATGCTGACGTCGAACACAACCTTGGCGGTTTGACCCTGCAGGGCATCGACGATAATGCCGTCGGCGTGGGCGTACTGCTGGAGCTGGCCGAGCGGTTGAAAAATGTGCCCACTCACTACGGCATTCGCTTTATTGCTTCCAGCGGTGAAGAAGAAGGTCATCTCGGCGCGCAAAATATACTGAAGCGAATGAGCGATGCAGAGAAGAAAAATACGCTGCTGGTGATTAATCTCGATAATCTGGTGGTTGGCGATAAGCTCTATTTTAATAGCGGACGCAGCACTCCCGCCTCGATTCGCAAACTCACCCGAGACCGTGCTCTGACTATTGCGCGCAGCAAAGGGATTGCCGCCTATACCAACCCTGGCCTCCATCATGATTATCCGCAGGGCACCGGCTGCTGTAATGACGCCAGTATTTTTGATAGCGCAGGGATCCCGGTCCTGTCCGTAGAAGCCACGAACTGGTCTCTGGGGAAGAAAGATGGCTATCAACAACGCAACAAATCCGCCTCCTTCCCGCAAGGAACCAGCTGGCATGACGTACAGCTGGATAACCAGCAGCATATTGATAAAGCTCTGCCGGGTCGCATCGAACACCGCAGCCGCGATGTCGTCAAGGTGATGCTGCCGCTGATAAAAGAGCTGGCAAAGGCAGAAAAGCATAGCTAATTGGGCCAGTCTATTTTCCCCCGCTGGCGCGGGGAACACATACGTCTGGTATCGCTCTATCCATGCGTTGGCGGTTTATCCCCGCTGGCAAGGGGAACACTAACGGTCATTGCCGTTGTTAGACCCAGGATACGGTTTATCCCCGCTGGCAAGGGGAACACTAAACGGGAAGGGCTGGCCAGACACATCTCTGAGTAAGAGTTCTGAATCCCTATTCCCGGAAGCGGTGCGGTACGCCGCTTCCGGGCTTTGTATCAACCTTCGTGCAGCCCGCACTCGCGCTTAAGACCAAAGAAACGGGTCTCTTCTTCCGCCATGCCCGGCTCCCATTTACGGGTCGTGTGGGTATCCCCTACCGAGAGGTATCCTTGCTCCCACAGCGGGTGGTATGTAAGGCCGTGCTTTTGCAGGTACTGATAGACGGTACGGTTATCCCAGTCGATGATTGGCAGCACCTTAAAGACCCCGCGCTGAATAGCCAGTACCGGTAGCGTTGCGCGGCTACCGGACTGTTCCCGACGGAGTCCTGCAAACCAGGTTTGCGCATTCAACTCTTCCAGGGCCCGGTTCATCGGTTCGACTTTGTTGATCTCATTGTATTTCTCAATGCCTTCAACACCCTGCTCCCAAAGTTTACCGTAGCGTGCTTCCTGCCAGGCGGCACTCTCCTTCGCCCGATAGACCTTCAGGTTCAGTTTGAGCTTGTCCGTTAACTCGTCGATAAACTGGTAGGTTTCCGGAAACAGATAGCCAGTATCGGTCAGAATGACCGGAATATCCGGCCGTACCTGACTGACCAGATGCAAACTCACTGCCGCCTGGATACCAAAGCTCGAAGAGAGCACGTATTCGCCTGGAAGGTTTTCCAGCGCCCACGCGACGCGCTCTTCCGCGTTCAGCTTTTCCAGTTGGCTATTGGTTTCCGCCAGTTGCAAAATGCGATCGACCTTCGGTAATTCGTTAAGGGCGTTTAGATCGAGTACGGACATAAAGACCTCATTTGCCTGTTTTGCCGGGCATACTGCGGTAGCCCGGCCTACAAAACCAGCACCCGATAAGCTTAGCACTTAGCGGGCGATGCTGATCTATTCCCAGAAATCACGCGCTGGGTCGAGCACCGGGCGAATGATACCCGCACGCACCGTAAAGTCGCCGAAGCCTTCACCCGCTTCGCGCTCTTTCGCCCAGCGCCCTACCAGTTCGTCGATCGAGTCGAGAATCTCCGACTCGGTAATATTCTCGCGATACATCCGTGGAATACGTGTCCCGCTGCGGTTACCGCCGAGATGCAGGTTGTAGCGACCCGGTGCTTTACCCACCAGCCCGACTTCCGCCAGCATCGCACGACCGCAGCCGTTCGGGCAGCCGGTCACGCGCGTCACGATATGCTCATCGCTCACTCCGTGCTTGCTCATGATCCCGTCGACCTTATCAATAAACGACGGCAGGAAGCGTTCTGCTTCGGCCATCGCCAGCGGGCAGGTCGGGAAGGAGACGCAGGCCATCGAGTTTTCACGCTGCGGGGTGACCGCATTCATCAGCCCGTGGTCGCGCGCCAGCTTCTCAATCCGTGCCTTTTCCCTCTCCGGTACGCCGGCAATAATCAGGTTTTGGTTCGCCGTAATCCGGAACTCGCCTTGATGGATCTTCGCTATCTCCAACAGGCCGGTCTTCAGCGGACGACCGGGATAATCAAGAATACGTCCGTTTTCAATAAACAGCGTCAGGTGCCATTTTTTGTCGATCCCTTTGACCCACCCAATGCGATCGCCGCGACCGGTGAACTCATACGGACGAATCGGTTCAAACTTGATCCCCGCCCGGCGCTCTACTTCGGCCTTGAAGGTCTCGACGCCAACGCGCTCAAGAGTATATTTGGTTTTCGCATTTTTACGGTCAGTACGGTTGCCCCAGTCACGCTGGGCGGTGACGACCGCTTCGGCGACCGCCAGGGTGTGCTCGAGCGGCAGGTAGCCAAACTCGCTCGCCGTACGGGCGTAGGTTTTTTTGTTGCCGTGCTCAATAGACAATCCGCCGCCCACCAGCAGGTTAAAGCCCACCAGCTTACCGTTTTCGGCAATCGCCACGAAGTTCATGTCGTTGGCGTGCAGATCGATATCGTTCTGCGGCGGGATCACCACGGTAGTTTTGAACTTACGTGGCAGATAGGTCTGGCCAAGAATCGGTTCTTCGTCAGTAGTGGCGACCTTTTTCTGATCGAGCCAGATCTCCGCATAGGCGCGGGTACGCGGCAGCAGGTGCTCAGAGATCTTTTTCGCCCACTCATAGGCTTCAGCATGCAACTGAGACTCGTACGGGTTAGAGGTACAGAGCACATTACGGTTCATGTCGTTGGCGGTGGCCAGCGCGTCCAGGCCTACCGAATGCAGCATCTGATGCACCGGCTTCACATTCTTCTTCAGAATACCGTGGAACTGGAAAGTCTGGCGGTTGGTCAGACGAATGCTGCCGTAAATGGTGTTATCGGCGGCAAATTTATCAATTGCCTGCCACTGCGTGGTGGTGATCACCCCGCCAGGCAGACGGCAGCGCAGCAGCATCGCGTGACGCGGCTCCAGCTTCTGTGCCGCGCGCTCGGCGCGAATGTCGCGGTCATCCTGCTGATACATGCCGTGAAAGCGAATCAGCAGAAAATTGTCGCCTTTAAAGCCGCCGGTGAGGGGGTCGTTTAAGTCTTCTGCGATCGTGCCGCGCAGGTAGTTGCTCTCTAGCTTCATGCGCTCGGCGTCGGTCAGTTTACCTTCGACCACCAGAGGTCCTGGATGTTTTTCACTCATTAGTAGACATCTCGCTGATAACGGCGCTCAACGCGCAGCTCACTTAAAAATTCGTCCGCCGCTTCGGCGTCCATCGCGCCAAATTCGGCAATCACTTCCAGCAATGTCTGCTCAACGTCTTTCGCCATACGATTGGCATCGCCGCAGACATAAATATGGGCACCGTCATTAATCCAGCGCCACAGTTCGGCCCCCTGCTCGCGCAGCTTGTCCTGTACATAGACTTTTTGTTGTTGATCGCGGGACCAGGCCAGGTCGATACGACTCAGCACGCCTTCTTTGACGTAGCGCTGCCACTCCACCTGATAGAGAAAATCTTCCGTAAAGTGCGGGTTGCCAAAGAACAGCCAGTTCTTGCCTTGCGCACCGTCTGCCGCACGCTGCTGCATGAAGGCACGGAACGGCGCGATGCCGGTCCCCGGGCCAATCATAATCACCGGCGTCTGCAGATTAGCAGGCAGGCGGAAATTGTCGTTGTGTTCGATAAAGACGCGAACTTCGCCATCTTCTTCCAGGCGATCGGCCAGGAAGCTGGACGCACCGCCTGCGCGGGCACGGCCTTCGATGTCGTAGCGAACGACGCCAACGGTGATGTGGACTTCGCTTTCGACTTCCGCCTGCGATGAAGCAATGGAGTAAAGACGCGGCGTCAGCGGACGCAGCAGACCGATTAAGGCATCGGCATCCAACTGAGCCGGAGAGAAACGCACCATATCGACAATCGGCGTGGTCGCAGCGTACTGCTGGAGCTGCGCTTTATCACCGACCAGCGGCAGCAGGGTTTCGCTGCGGGTTAAGGTTGCGTAATTCTCCACAATGTTAGCGGTATTGACCGTTAACTCGAAATGCCATTCCAGCGCTTCCGCCAGCGGCAGGGTTTTGCCCTCGACGGTCACCGGTTCATCGCCCTTCAGCCACAACAGTTCAACCAGCTCTTTGACCAGCGCCGGATCGTTCTGATACCAGACGCCCAACGCATCACCCGGCTGGTAACGCAGGCCGGAGTCAGCGAGGTCGATTTCAATATGACGCACATCTTTTTCAGAATCGCGGCCGGTGATTTTCTGATTCACCGCCAGCGTCGCCGTCAGCGGCACTTCTTTGGTATATGGGCTGGAGTGAATATCATTCACCGCCCCACTCGCCGCGACCTGGGCCGGAGCCGCGGCTGGTGAACGGGCTTTCAACACATCGACCACGCGCGCACGCCATTCCGCTGCTGCGGACTGGTACTCCACGTCGGCGTCAACGCGATCCAGCAGGCGTTCCCCCCCCAGCTCAGCCAGACGGTTGTCAAAGTCCTTCCCGGACTGGCAGAAGAATTCATAAGAGGTATCACCTAAGCCAAATACCGCAAAGGCGGTCCCCTCAAGCTTCGGCGCTTTTTTGGAAAACAGGAATTTATGCAGCGCAACGGCCTCTTCCGGCGACTCGCCCTCACCTTGCGTCGACGTCACGATAATCAGCAGCTTTTCGGAGGCAATTTGTTTGAATTTATAGTCGCCTGCGTTCACCAGTTTCACGTTCAGCTGTGCTGCCAGCAGATCGTCACGCAGCGCTTCCGCCACGCGGCGCGCGTTGCCGGTTTGCGATGCTGAAATAAGGGTAATGCCCGGTATTTCGGCAGCCTGAGCAGGAACCGATGTCGCCGCGCCGGAATGCTGATTCAGCACGCCCCAAAAGTAGCCCGAAACCCAGGCAAGCTGAGTGGGTGTGAAGTCTGTCGTGGCCGCCTGAAGGCGCGCCAGTTGCTCCGGATTCAGCGGGAGCAAATTGGAAGATGGGACCTGTGTCGTCATGCGTCGTATGTTCCAGTAAGCAAAGCTGTTATTCGCACCCTGTCAGCGCGGCAAAAACAGAAGAGAATGTAAGGTTAACGGCGCTAATAGTAACAATTAAAGAAGGGATGGAAATAACAAATAACCAAATGGACTAACCTGTTTTAGTTATAGTTATTAACAACAAAAGCGATTAAACAACCCTATGAAATTAAAAAGAATATTACATTACCCACTGACAAATACGTCGATATTTTGCTCAGGACAGTTTTAGTTAATGATAAAAAAATCGCTTTCCGGTACCCTACGGCGGTTTTTTGTCTTATTGAGAGTAAAAGATGTCCACCACCCTGTTTAAAGATTTCACCTTCGAAGCCGCGCATCACCTGCCTCACGTACCGGAAGGTCATAAGTGCGGTCGCCTGCACGGCCACTCTTTTATGGTACGTCTGGAGATTATCGGTGAAGTCGATCCCCACACGGGCTGGATCATGGATTTTGCCGAACTCAAGGCCGCGTTTAAACCGACCTACGATCGCCTGGATCACTACTACCTGAACGATATTCCTGGTCTGGAAAACCCAACCAGCGAAGTGCTGGCGAAGTGGATTTGGCAGCAGATGAAACCACGGGTACCGCTGCTCAGCGCCGTGATGATCAAAGAGACCTGTACCGCTGGTTGTATCTATCGCGGCGAATGATGCGCTGGCCGGGAAGCGAGCCTTTTCTGGCCCGTAGAACAAAAAGGCCCGCCAGGTATCCTGCGACCGGGCCTTTTTATTTTATCAGGCAATGTTCAGATATTTATGCGTCTGCATCGACAACCGCCAGTTACGGGCGATACAGGTCGCAATACACAGACGCGTCGCGTCGTCTTTCTGGCTGATGGGCTGCAGGGCGATGATCCGCGTTTTTTCATCGCCCAACGTTTCCAGCAGTTCATCCAGCGCTTCGATATCCCGCACGCGCCCTACCGGATGCTTAATTTCATCCGCGCGCAGCAGCGCCTGCGACAACACGTCATAACCGCCGCGCATATTAACCTTCGGCGATACCGTCACCCAGGTATTGGGGCTGCAGCGCACTTCATGAGTACCGCTGGTTTCAATCTGGCAGCTGAATCCGTTCTGCTCCAGCAGCGTGGTCAGCGGGGTTAAATCGTGGATGCAGGGTTCACCGCCGGTGATGACCACGTGACGGGCGGTCCAGTCCTGACGCCCGATGATCGCCAGCAGCTCTTCGCCGCTTGCCGGGCCCCATTTATCACTCTCTTTGGTTTTCGCCAGAATACTAAACAGCGACACTTCCCGATCCGCAAGCTTATCCCAGGTATGTTTGGTATCACACCAGGCGCAACCAACCGGGCATCCCTGCAGACGAATAAAAATGGCAGGCACGCCGGTGAAGTAACCCTCGCCTTGCAAGGTCTGGAACATCTCGTTAATCGGGTACTGCATAATCATCTCTGTTTAGGTTCGAAACGCACATTATCGCAGATTTAGCGCCCGAGGTCTTGTCCTCAGCTGCGATTGTAGGCGCACCGCTGTTGCTGAAGTCAGACTAAGATTATAGCTTGTTGACCAATACCACACGCTCCCCTCAGCTTTATTGTCCGCCGCATGATAAAGACCTCCAGAGGCGGGAGAAATAAATCGCTTCAACTTATTTCTGCATGTATTACGCTTTTTATACAGCGACTTTTGATGTAACCAAATATGTTTTAAATTACATTTAAACAAATATAAAAACATCATTGAAAGCATGAAAATAATAATAAAAATCAAATATGTACAAATGGAAACATGAAAAACAGAATCTTCTTCATTCCCCAGATGTCTAATGCTATCCACGCCCGTTCGTAACCTTAATTCTGTCTTAAGAAAGCCTTCCAACTCGCCATTTTTCATTGACTCACCGTTTAGTTTCAGCCGCCTAGAATCCAGCCGATCAACCATGATGAGACGGCGTTCATGAATACATTATTAATTACAGGCGTTACCGGTTTTCTGGGGGGAGCAGTTTTAGAGAATATCCTTAACCAAAGCAAGGATATTAATCTGCTGCTTTTAGTTCGAGCCGATAATGATGACGCGGCGCTTGCCCGGGTCAAAGAAAACATGCGCAAGTTCAATGTCTCTGAGGAGAAACTGGCGACGCTGGGCACACAACATATTCTCGCGGGCGATTTGGCTAATCCCGCAGAATTCCTTTCCGACCCGCGTCTGGAACAGGTAACTCACGTGCTCAACTGTGCGGCGGTCGCCTCCTTTGGCAATAACCCGCTCATCTGGAAGGTGAACGTGGAAGGCACCCTGCAGTTTGCCCAACGTATGTCTCGGGTTGCCGGGCTACAGCGCTTCCTGCACGTGGGGACGGCCATGTCATGCTCTCCTGAGCCTGATTCCCTGGTCGCGGAAAGCGCCGAGTTTCGCGAGCGTGCAGAGCACCTTGTCGAATACACTCACTCTAAATCAACGATCGAGCAGTTGATGCAGCAGACCTGTCCGACGCTTCCGCTAACGATTGCTCGCCCGTCGATTGTGGTAGGCCACACTCATCACGGCTGCCAACCCTCCAGCAGTATCTTCTGGGTATTCAGCATGGGCTTAATGCTGCAAAAATTCCTCTGCTCAATGGAAGACCGGATCGATGTGATTCCCGTCGACTATTGTGCCGATGCGCTGATGATGCTGCTTGATAACCAGCTTGCGCAGGGCGAAGTTGTGCACATTTCGGCAGGTGAAGAAAATAGCGTGAAATTTGCTGAGATCGATAGCGCCATGGCCTCTGCGCTGGAGCAGGTGCCCGTCGGCGATAAATATGCGCAGGTCAGCTATGAAACGCTGGTCAAGATGCGCCGCGAACTGAAGGATATCTTCGGCCCCTGCAATGAACGCCTGATGCTCAAAGCAATGCGCCTCTATGGCGCCTTCGCTACCCTTAACGTCCGCTTCAGCAACGACAAGCTGCTCAGCATGGGCATGCCGAAGCCGCCACGCTTTACCGATTATATCGATCGCTGCGTACAGACCACCCGCGGGCTTTCGATTCCGCAGCAGATGGCGGTCGATTTTAAGTAATCGCCGGCGCGAAGATAAAAAGCGAAGATAAAAAAAATGCCAGTCCGAAGACTGGCATTTTCATATCAGATAAAGACCGGCTTATGCCTGACCTTTGATCTCTTTACGACCGTTGTACGGTGCTTTTTCGCCCAGCGCTTCTTCGATACGAATCAGCTGGTTGTATTTAGCAACGCGGTCAGAACGGCTCATGGAACCTGTTTTAATCTGGCCTGCAGCGGTACCCACAGCCAGGTCAGCGATGGTAGCATCTTCAGTTTCGCCAGAACGGTGAGAGATAACGGCAGTGTAGCCAGCATCTTTCGCCATTTTGATCGCAGCCAGAGTTTCGGTCAGAGAACCGATCTGGTTGAATTTGATCAGGATGGAGTTAACGATGCCTTTATCGATACCTTCTTTCAGGATCTTGGTGTTGGTGACGAACAGATCGTCACCAACCAGCTGGATTTTGTCGCCCAGGACTTTGGTCTGGTATGCGAAACCAGCCCAGTCAGATTCGTCCAGACCGTCTTCGATAGAAACGATCGGGTACTGTTTGGTCAGATCTTCCAGGAAGTGAGTGAACTCTTCAGAGGTGAACGCTTTGTTGCCTTCGCCAGCCAGAACGTATTTACCGTCTTTGTAGAATTCAGACGCTGCGCAGTCCATCGCCAGAGTGATGTCTTTGCCCAGCTCGTAACCTGCAGCTTTAACCGCTTCAGCGATAACAGCCAGAGCTTCTGCGTTGGAGCCCAGGTTCGGCGCGTAGCCACCTTCGTCACCAACTGCAGTGTTCATACCTTTAGCTTTCAGAACTTTAGCCAGGTTGTGGAACACTTCAGAACCCATACGTACGGCTTCTTTCAGGGATTTAGCGCCAACCGGCTGAATCATAAATTCCTGGATGTCGACGTTGTTGTCAGCGTGCTCACCGCCGTTGATGATGTTCATCATCGGAACCGGCATGGAGTATTTGCCCGGAGTGCCGTTCAGCTCGGCGATGTGTTCGTACAGCGGCTGGCCTTTAGAGGCAGCGGCTGCTTTGGCATTAGCCAGGGACACCGCGAGAATTGCGTTCGCACCGAAGTTAGATTTGTTTTCAGTACCGTCCAGGTCGATCATGATTTTATCGATGCCAGCCTGATCTTTGGCGTCTTTGCCAAGGATGGCCTGAGCGATCGGACCGTTGACCGCGCCAACAGCTTTCAGTACGCCTTTACCCATGAAACGGGATTTATCGCCATCGCGCAGCTCCAGCGCTTCGCGGGAACCAGTAGAAGCACCTGACGGAGCTGCTGCCATACCAACGAAACCACCTTCCAGGTGTACTTCGGCTTCAACAGTCGGGTTACCACGGGAGTCGATGATTTCACGACCGATGACTTTAACGATTTTGGACATTAGGTTTTCCTCAGTACAAGTTAAACTAAAACTCCAGACAAACAATGCACCCGAATGGGTGCATTGTCGTTCTAACTCTTTTTACTTCGCCTGACGCTTTTGATACTCGCTTGCCGCTTTCACAAAACCTGCAAACAGCGGATGACCATCACGCGGCGTCGAAGTAAACTCCGGATGGAACTGACAAGCAACGAACCACGGGTGATTCGGCACTTCGATGATCTCGACCAACTGATCATCCCCGGAACGGCCTGCAACACGCAGGCCCGCATTTTCAATCGGTTTCAACAACATGTTGTTGACTTCATAGCGGTGACGGTGACGCTCGGTAATGATCGACTCACCGTACAACTGGCGCACCAGGCTCGCGTCGTCCAGCTGGCACTGCTGCGCACCCAGGCGCATGGTACCGCCGAGATCGCTCTTCTCAGAACGCACTTCAACGTTGCCTTCTTCATCGCGCCATTCAGTAATGAGTGCCACTACCGGGTACTTACAGTCTGGCACAAATTCTGTTGAGTTGGCGTTTTCCATCCCCGCGACATTGCGCGCGAACTCAATCAGCGCAACCTGCATACCCAGGCAAATACCCAGATACGGAATATTATTTTCACGCGCATAGCGTGCAGTGGCGATCTTCCCTTCAACACCGCGGTAGCCGAAGCCGCCAGGGATCAGGATAGCGTCCAAATTTTTCAGAATTTCGACGCCACGTGTTTCCACATCCTGCGAATCAATCAGCTTGATGTTAACGGTCACGCGGTTTTTCAGACCACCGTGTTTCAGCGCTTCAATCACCGATTTGTACGCGTCCGGCAGTTCAATGTACTTGCCGACCATACCGATAGTGACTTCACCAGCCGGATTAGCTTCTTCGTAAATAACCTGTTCCCATTCGGCCAGGTTCGCTTCCGGACAGTTTAAGCTGAATCGTTTACAAATATAATCGTCAAGGCCCTGAGATTTCAACAGGCCTGGAATTTTATAAATGGAATCGACATCTTTCATCGAAATAACGGCTTTTTCTGGCACGTTACAGAACAATGCAATTTTTGCACGTTCGTTAGCCGGAATCGCACGATCGGAACGGCACACCAGAATGTCAGGCTGAATACCGATGGACAGCAGTTCTTTTACAGAGTGCTGAGTCGGTTTGGTTTTGACTTCACCCGCTGCCGCCAGATAAGGCACCAGGGTCAGGTGCATGAACAGCGCGTGTTCACGGCCGATATCTACCGCCAGCTGACGGATAGCTTCGAGGAACGGCAGGGATTCTATATCGCCGACGGTGCCGCCGATTTCCACCAGCACCACGTCATGGCCTTCGCCACCGGCAAGCACGCGTTCTTTAATGGCGTTAGTGATGTGCGGAATAACCTGTACGGTTGCGCCCAGATAGTCACCACGGCGCTCTTTACGCAGAACGTCGGAGTAAATACGGCCCGTGGTGAAGTTGTTACGGCGGCTCATTTTGGTACGGATGAAACGCTCGTAGTGACCCAGGTCCAGATCGGTTTCAGCGCCGTCTTCAGTAACGAACACTTCCCCGTGTTGAATAGGGCTCATGGTGCCCGGATCGACGTTGATGTACGGATCCAGTTTCATCATGGTTACGTTAAGCCCACGGGCTTCGAGAATAGCGGCCAGGGAGGCTGCGGCAATGCCTTTACCCAGAGAGGATACGACCCCGCCGGTCACAAAAATATAGTTCGTTGTCATGCTGAACCTGAGAAGTTAGGGTGAAACGATGGAATAACCAGGACGGGAAAGTA
>NZ_JBCNNS010000126.1:0-12218 GCF_039594335.1 Raoultella sp. | reverse complement strand
GCTGGTGGTCCCGCGCCTGAGGCGCGGGCGTGAAACCGTTAGTCGCGGAACGACGAATGATGTCTTGCGATTGATAAGTCATAAGTCGTCTCCGTTACACCTTTTCCACGTTCACGAGGAAGGCCTTGTATTCCGGAGTTTGCGAATTCGCATCACCCACTGAAGGCGTCAGCGTGTTCGCCAGGAACCCTTTCCGGGTCGCCCCCTCAAAACCCCAGTGACAGGGAATGCCGATCGTATTGACCGTACGCCCATCGATGGTCAACGGTTGCAGACGTTTTGTCACCACCGCTTTGGCTTTGATAAAACCGCGTTTCGAGACGATTTTGACTATGTCGCCGCTCAAAATACCTTTCTCTTTCGCCAGCTTCTCGCCGATTTCAATAAACTGCTCCGGCTGCACGATGGCGTTCAGACGCGCATGTTTGGTCCAGTGACGGAATAGTTCGGTGATCGAATAGGTGGTCGCCACGTACGGGAACTCATCCGCATGGCCCATATTCGCCAGATCATCGTTAAAGATCCGCGCCACCGGGCTGGAGACCACCTTCGGGTGAAGAGGGTTAGTACCAATCGGAGACTCTATCGGCTCATAGTGCTCAGGGAAGGGGCCATCGTTCATTTTGTTCAAGGAGAACAAACGGCCCACCCCTTCAGGGTTCATGATAAACGGTCCGACGTTGCTGTCCGGTACCGCCAGGCTATAGTCGGCGACATCCATTCCCGCCCAGCGTTTACCATCCCAGTGCAGCAACACGCGCTGCGGATCCCAGGGTTTGCCCGCCGGATCAGCGGATGCGCGGTTGTAAAGGATGCGGCGGTTAGCCGGCCATGACCAGGCCCAGCCGGGTGTACAGCCTAGCCCGTAAGGATCGCTATTATCGCGATTCGCCATCTGGTTGCCCTGTTCAGTCCAGCAGCCGCAATAGACCCAGCAGTAGCTGCTGGTGGAACCATCATCCTTCAATTGCGCAAAGCTGCTGAGCTGCTGGCCTTTTTTGACGATAACTTGGCCCTGGTCATCAACAATATCGCGCAGCGCTTTACCATTGGCCTCACGGGCCACCTCTTCCGGTTGCGGGTCAAGGGGATCGTGATAATCCCAGGACATATTCAGCACCGGTGTCGGGTTGGCGCCACCCTCCTGCCGATAAAGATCGCGCAGGCGCATAAACAGGCGCCCGAGAATTTTGCCATCGTGGAGCGCTTCGCCTGGTGGTTCGGCCGCCGCCCAGTGCCACTGTAGCCAGCGGCCCGAGTTGGCAATCGAGCCGTTCTCTTCGGCGAAGCAGGAAGATGGTAGACGGAAGACTTCAGTCTGGATATCTTCAGGACGGACGTCGTTCATCTCACCGTGGTTCTGCCAGAAATTCGACGACTCTGTCACCAGTGGGTCAATCACCACCAGGTACTTGAGCTTCGCCAACGCGCGGGAAGATTTGTTCTTATCAGGAAACGCCGCTAACGGGTTAAAGCCCTGAACAATATAGCCATTGATTTTTCCCTGCGTCATCAGTTCGGCCTGGGTCATCACATCGTATAGCCGGTCCCATTTCGGCAGCCAGTCATAACCCCAGTTGTTCTCCACGGTTGCCGAGTCGCCCCACAAACTCTTCATCATGCTGACGAAAAATTTCGGCGTATTTTGCCAGTAGTTAACTTCATCCGCACCTAAGGCCGCAGGGGTGATTTGCGTAATATAGGTTTGATAATCCGGCTGTTTTTCCGATGGTAATGGCATATATCCCGGCAGGTTGGTGGAGAGTAACCCCAGATCGGTATAGCCCTGAATATTGGAATGACCGCGCAGCGCATTAATCCCACCGCCGGCCATACCGATATTGCCCAGCAGTAGCTGCAGCATCGCAGCGGCGCGGATGGTTTGCGCTCCCGCCGTATGGTGGGTCCAGCCGAGCGCATATAAGATCGTGGCGGTGCGATTCGCCACGCTGGTGCTGGCCAAAAGCTGGCAAATACGCAGGAAATCGTCGAGCGACGTTCCGCACAGGCGGTTGACCATTTCCGGGGTGTAGCGCTCGACATGTTGCCGTAGCAGGTTCCAGACGCACCGCGGGTGGCGATAGGTTTCATCGCGCCTGGCGAAACCGTTCTCATCCAGCTCGTAGTTCCAGCTGGTTTTATCGTACTGCCGTTGTTCAGGATCAAAACCGCTGAACAGCCCGGCATCGAAAGCATAGTCTTCGCGCACGATCATGCTGGCATTGGTGTAGTGGCGCACGTACTCATGCTGCACCCGATCGTGCGCGATCAGGTAGCGAATGACGCCAAGCAGGAAGGCGCTGTCGGAACCGGCGCGGATCGGCGCGTACAGATCGGCTACCGTCGCGCTGCGGTTAAAGCGCGGATCCACGACGATGACCGTCGCATTATTCTTAATTTTGGCTTCGATAACCCATTTAAAGCCAACCGGATGCGCTTCCGCCGCGTTGCCGCCCATAATTAGCACGACGTTGGCGTTTTTGATATCCACCCAGTTGTTGGTCATCGCCCCACGGCCAAAGGTCGGCGCCAGCGCCGAGACCGTCGGGCCATGGCAAAGACGCGCCTGGCAGTCAATCGACACCATCCCCAATGCGCGGGTAAATTTGCCGTCAAGGATCCCGGTCTCATTACTCGCCGCCGAAGAGCACAGCATACTGGTTGAGGTCCAGCGGTTAACCGTGACGCCCTGGGCGTTCTTTTCGATAAAATGGGCGTCGCGATCGTCTTTCATTAATCTGGCAATACGATTAATCGCCTCATCCCAGCTGATGCGCGTCCATTTATCTGCCCCCGGCGCCCGATATTCCGGATAACGCAAGCGGCTTTCACTATGGATATAGTCCAGCACTCCGGCGCCTTTCGGGCACAAAGAACCGCGGCTCACAGGATGATCGGGATCGCCTTCAATGTGGTAAATACTTTCACGTACATTCTTCGCGTTATCCCCGAGGCTATACATGATGATGCCGCAACCCACCGAGCAGTAGGTACAGTTATTACGGGTTTCTTTGGATTTTAATAGCTTGTATTGACGCGTCTCGGCGTTAGCAGAAAATGCAGGAAGAAAACCAAGCGATGCTAAGGTTGTCCCTGCCATCCCACCCACGCAGATGCGAAAGAACTGCCTGCGACTGAGCTCCATTGTATCTCCAGCTTAAACTTAAGACAGGAAAGGGTGCAGAGATTATAAGGTTATTTTGCAGGGCTGCGCCAGAAAACCGCGGTATTAATGCTGTGACCGCGAGCACAGCTAAGCTCATCCGGAGCATTTTGCGATGCTGGCGTTTTCAAAAACGAGTGGGAAGGCTGTTCCCCTCGATGACGAGGGGAAGAGGGAAATTAATCCAGGCTAAACGGATCGGCATCCTGCCAGGCGGGGAATTTTTCGCGATACTCGTTGAGCGCGGTGAGCGACAGTTCCGCATCGAGACGCGTGGCCTGGTGAGGTTCCGCCGTTGCCAGAATCTCCCCCTGAGGGCTGATAATGCGGCTATCTCCGCGATAGTGGTGCCCATTTCCATCGGTACCGACCCGATTGCAGCCGGCGACGTAAGCCTGGTTTTCAATGGCCCGGGCGACCAGCAGTGACTGCCAGTGTAGCGAGCGCGCCGCCGGCCAGTTGGCCACGTACAACGCTAAATCGTAGTCGCTATGGTTGCGTGACCATACCGGGAAGCGCAGGTCGTAGCAAACCAGTGGCAGGATCCGCCAGCCGCGCCACTCGAAAACGACCCGTTCATTGCCCGCCGTATAATGATGATGCTCTTCGGCCATCCGGAACAGGTGCCGCTTATCATAAAAATGGGTTTTACCGCCGGGCTCCACCAGCAGGAAGCGGTTAACCGGGCCGCGTTCGGTTTGTAGCGCAGCGCTCCCCGCAATCAAGGCATTGGTCTGCACCGCTTTCGCCAGCATCCAGTCAATGACCTCTTCCTGAGGCAACGACTGTTTAGCGGCTTCCATCGCGAAGCCGGTGGTAAACATTTCCGGCAAAACAATCATATCGCGCCCACTGACACCTTCCAGCTGGCGATCGAAATGGCGCAGGTTGGCGGGACCGTCCATCCACACCAGCGGTTGTTGCAATAGCGTAATTTTCAGGCCAGGCACGGTGGTGAACTCCATTATCATTAGGCTGTTATAGTTACTTTAACACCATATCAGTCTCTGGATAGTCAGCGGAATATTTTGTTAAAAAAATGCTAATGCTGGAAACGATTTGTGCGGGGAAGGAGCTGCCAGAGGCAAAAGGGGGGGAGCAAAGCCGCAAAGACGGGCTGGCGCGGATTTATTCTCGCGGCTTTTGAACGTCACAGGCCGTTCTACGGTGGTGCCCCATAAACCCTGGCTCGCGAGGGGAGTTTAAGGGGCACGGCATGCAGCATAACCGCGTGGCTTAAATCGCCATGCTGGCCAGCAGAATAAAGATCAGACCGCAAAGGGATAGCATTGTTGACATTAGCGTCCAGGACAGTAAAGTTTCCTTGATAGTCAGACCGAAGAAATCCTTTATCATCCAGAAGCTTGCATCATTGACATGAGAGCAAATGCACGAGCCCGCGCCTGTTGCAAGAGTAATCAAGGCCAGGTTTGTGTTTGGGTGTGCAGACAGCAAAGGGATCACCAGGCCCGCGGTGGAGATGGCGGCAACCGTTGCGGAGCCCAGACAAATCCTCAGAAAGGCCGCTACTCCCCACGCCATCAGAATGGGGTTGATATCCGTGCCTGCCACCAGCGTCGAAATATACTGGCCGACGCCAGAATCAATCAGCACCTGTTTGAATGCGCCGCCACCGCCAATAATTAATAACAGACCAGCAATGCCTGCAATCGCTTTCCCGCAAGAGTCCATCAGTTCCGGAATGGTTTTGCCTCGCTTGAGACCCATGGCCCAAATGGCGAACAACAGCGAAATCAGCATCGCGATCGTCGAATTTCCCAAAACAGGAACACAGAATAGAGCATACCGGGGTCGCCTGCGTCTTTTGGCCGGACCATTTGCATAATGGTGACCAGCGCCATCAGAATCACGGGCAGCATGGCAGTCAGAAAACTTATCCCAAACCCAGGCATTTCTCTTTCACTAAAGCTCTTTGTCGCGCCAAGGGAAGCAATGTTGCCTTCTTTGGCAAATGCCTCCGGGATCAGCCGTTGGCATACTTTATTTAACAGCGGACCACAGAGAATAAAGGTTGGAATGCCCACGATGATGCCATAAATCAGCACGATACCAACATCTGCACCATATTCTCTGGCGATGACGGTAGGGCCGGGATGCGGCGGCAGAAAACCGTGCGCCACTAACAATCCTGACAACATCGGTACGCACATATACATCGGTGATATTTTAGCCTCCCTGGCGATGGCGAATAAAATGGGTACCAGCAGGATTAAACCGACTTCGAAAAATAACGCGATACCGACAATAAATGCCGAAGTCACTACCGCCCAGTCCAGCCTTTTGGCACCAAAATAGTTCAACATGGTCAACGCAATACGCTGTGCACCACCGGCATCGGATAATAATCGTCCTGGCATTACGCCAAAACCGAATATCAAGCCGATATGACCCAGCGTGCCGCCCAGTCCGGATTCAACAGACACCACGACCTTATTCAGAGCCATCCCGCTGGCAATAGCTACGGCCAGCGAGACAATAATTAATGAAACAAAAGTATTGAGTTTTATTTTTATGGTTAAAAGCAGGAGTACAGCGATACCTGCCACAACAATTAATAGTGGCATAACGTCCTCTCATTAATAATGTAAAAAAGGCTTTAATTATTCTTTCAGGATTTAGTCATATGTTTATGTAGTGCCGCACTTATTTTATTAACGTCGTAGATGCAGCCACGCCAGGTTCCGCCGCTTACCGCCTGGAGCATCGCCCAGAGTTGGGTATCATCGGGTAAATCAGGATCGGGCATTAAATCAGGATGGCTGCTTCTGCTGTTTAATATAACGGTAGCCTCCTCTCGAGAGGGGAGTTCCTGAGCGTTAGCGAGACCCAGGAAATTGACTTCCCCCTGGAGTTGTTTGCAGTCGATTTTAATTTCAATGAGATCCCCGGTGCGTAATTTCCCGATGGCGCCGCCTGCCAGTGCTTCCGGCCCAACGTGGCCAATACAGGCGCCGGTGGAAACACCGGAGAATCGAGCGTCGGTAATAAGAGAAACATGCTTCCCATAGGATAAATGCTTCAACGCGCTGGTAACCTGATACGTTTCCTCCATTCCGGTGCCGGACGGCCCTACGCCGATAATAACCAGAATATCGCCGGCTTTAATTTTGTCGTGTTTGATGTCATAAATGGCGGTTTTCTCCGAGAGGTACACCTTCGCCACGCCCTTATGATAATAAATACCTTCTTCATTAATGACCGAGGGATCGATGGCCGTGGATTTTATGACCGAGCCCTCCGGAGCGATATTTCCGACCGGGAAGGTTATCGTGGAGGTTAACCCGCGTTTATACGCCTGCTGCGAAGACATGATGACCTCCTGAGGGTCAACCTGCTCTTGACTGAGCAGCAGATTTTTAAATATCTGCCGACGCCCGGAGCGCTCCCACCAGTCGAGATTTTCCCCTAGCGTATTGCCCGTTACGGTCATGACATCCTCATGCAGAAGACCCATCTGGCGCAAATGCAGCATCACTTCAGGTACGCCACCGGCCATAAAGGCTCGTACGGTTGGGTGATAAACCGGGCCATTGGGCAATACGCTGACCAGGCGCGGCACCTGTTTATTAATGCGTATCCAGTCCTCCACCGTTGGAATGTGGCAGCCCGCCTGATGGGCAATCGCTGGGATGTGCAGCAGGAGATTGGTGGAGCCGCCGAAGGCCGCATGGACCATCATGGCGTTTTCAATCGCGCGATCGGTGAGGATATCTTTAGTTGTGATGCCTTTCTGGTTCAGCAGCAGCGCGGCCCGCGCTGAGGCCCTGGCGATTTCCGTCCAGACCGGTTCGCCCGAAGGCGCCAGCGCAGAATGCGGGATCGCGAGGCCGAGACCTTCAGCGACGACCTGCGAGGTGCCTGCGGTTCCCAGAAACTGGCAGCCGCCACCCGACGAAGCGCAGGCCTGACAGCCCGCCCGACGAGCATCCTGCAGCGATAATTCGCCGTTGGCAAAACGCGCGCCGATAGTCTGCACTTTGCCGTTATCTTCGCCATGTAAAGCCGGCAGCGTGGCTCCACCGGGGATCAAGACCGTCGCTTTATCGTGTTGCGATGCCAGCGCCATCATGGTGGCGGGCAGCCCTTTATCGCAGGTTGCCACGCCAATCACCGCCTTGACTCCCGGCAGGGAACGGATCAGACGGCGCATCACCATTGAGGCATCATTGCGATAAGGTAATGAATCGAACATGCCGGTGGTACCCTGCGTGCGTCCGTCGCAGGGATCGGAGACATACACCGCGTAAGGCAGTGCGTGATGGTTTTTAATGACCTCCGCTGCTGCTTTCATCTGGATGTCCAGCTCGTAATGTCCCTGATGAAGTGCCAGCGCGACGGGTTTACCGTCCGGCCCGCGCAGCCCGCCTAGCGTGCTAAGTAGCAGGATGCCGTCCTGATTCAACTCATCCGGTGACCAGCCCATCCCGGCATTCATAGTCATACCAAAAATATCGCCGCTAGGGCGGTTGATAAGCATCTCTGCGGTCAGCGGCAGCTCGCCTTGCGGACCCGGCGCGTGGGTTCTGACGCGGTAGATTTCCGGGTTATCGCCAGCAAAAATATCGTCAATAGACATCGAATGCCTCCTCATGAATTTAAAATGCCCTGCGAGGCCAGCAGCTCGCGAACCCGCGCTTTCGCCTCATCCGACGCATCCAGAATCGGCGGCAGGCAATAGGTATTCACCGGCAGCCCCACACACTGCATGGCATATTTGATGAGGGAGACAAACGGTGTTTCCAGCGAGTAAATAGCCGGTAGTTGCAGCAATTTTTTATTGAGCGTCGCCGCTGTCGCCAGATCGCCCTCTTGCCAGGCGCTAAAAATGCCTACAGACAGTTCCGGCGCGAAGTTTGCGCTGGCGGTAATGGCTCCATCCCCGCCCAGCAACAGATTATTCAGTAAATGGTCGTCGAAGCCGCAGAAGACGTAGAACTCGGGGCGCACAGCTTTGACAGTGTTAATCATCGCCCGCAGGTGGCCGACGCTGTCGATAGTGTCTTTAATACCGACGATGTTTTCGTTTTGCAGCACCAGTCGTTTGACGATATCAGGGGTGAGATCCTGGCCGGTGAGATCCGGGAAGTTATAAACGATCGCCGGCAGGCGGACGCTGCTGGCGATGCGATGGTAATAGTCGTCAAGATTGCTGGCGGCAACTTTCCAATAATAGGGGTTAATAATAACGATGCCATCCGCGCCGCAGGTTTCGGCATGTTTTGCCAGTTTGACCGCTTCGTCGGTGGAGGGGGAGCCAACGCCAATTAATACCGGAACGCGACCACCAACCGCTGCGATTGCCGCCTCGGCGAAGTCCATTCTTTGCCCGGCATTCATCTGACTGAATTCACCGCCGGTTCCCAGATAAAACAAGCCGTCGACGCCTTTCTTAATAAGAAAATCAGCGACTTCTGCTAAGGCTGTTTTATCAATGTTACCGTTGTCATCGAACGTGGTGGAGACCGGTGGAATAATTCCCCTGAATTTTTTCATTAGATCAATTTCCTTTTCTTAAATATTCATTTTCGGTTCTATAACCCAGACCATGTGAGATCTGCGCGGCGCATTGTCTGAGCAGTTCGAGATAGCCATCGATCTTCTTTCCCGAATAAACTATCGGGTCTCCCGATAATGAGATTGCATAATTCACCCGGTGATACATATCGAAAACAGGCATGCTCAGGCATACTGCCCCATAGGTCGATTCTTCATTATCTATCGCCCATCCTCTCAGGCGCGTTTTCTGTAACTCTTCACGAAATAACTTTTTATCGGTGAAGGTATTGTTGGTGTGCTTTTTCAGCATTAAGGCATCGAGAAAATAATCCATCTCTTCTTGCGGCTTCCATGCCAGCAGAGCCTTACCAAGCGCGGTAATATGTATTTCTAATTTTTTACCGATCCAGCTTTTTTTGGTTGGTACGGAATCCGGGCTCTCGACTTTATCCAGATAAATGGCGGAATAATTCTCCATCGCCCCTAAATGGCATACCAGTCCGCTTTTCAACGAAAGCTCCTGCATCGGGCGCTTGGTTATCTCAAATATGTTTTTCCGGTGCAGAGACTGGCACCCAAGCTCGTAATTTTTTATGCCCAGCGAGTATTGATTACGCTCACTTTTTATTAAAAAGCCGCAATCGACCATGGCATTTAATAAATTCAGCAGGCTACTTTTCGGGTACTGAAATTCTTTTAGCAGCTCCATAAAACTGGCCGCTCCGACATATGCAATGTAGGTCAGAATTTTTTCTGCCCGGATTAATGAATTACATCCTTTACCGCCCATAACGGCTCCCGTTTCTTGTTGATATAAAGCCTATCTACTCTGGAAAGCGGAAAATACGCCTTGTTCAGCAGGTTGAACCGAGTTACAGAGGGGAAACGTGATCCACGTAGGTATTTTAATTATTGAGCGGGAATTTGTTGCGCGTGGCGCTGGCCGATTGGCAACCTGTTGCACTCATGCGGAAAATGATTTATGCCCAACCGGAGGACAAAGCGTGGGCAAAAAGAAAGGCGGGGAAATTCCCCGCCCTGGTCGTGATGTGGTGACTGTTATTGTTTTATGCGGCTTCAACCTTGCGGACTTTCTCCGCTGGCTTTACCGGTTTAGTCGCCAGCTCATCGGCGGCGAAATCGTCAACGTTAATGCTGCGCAGACGGCTGGTTTCCGCACGGCTCAGAATATCGGCTTCATCCTGATTGATTAAACCTTTTGCCAGCGCGTTGCGGGCCAGTTCATCCAGACGGGTAAACGGCAGGTTTTTACCCAGTTCTTTGCAGATACGCTGATGAATCGGATCGGCGGCCATGACATCGAGCAGCGCCTCTTCCAGCAGACCGACCGGGTTATGTTCACTCGGGGTCAGATACTGACCGCGGCCGATACGTGAACGCGTCGCGCTTGGTACCTGCAGGATTTTTGCTACTTTATGATCCAGCTTATCGGACGGCGCGTCGTAGTGACGGCCGGTCGGGAAGATAGCAAGGCGCAAGGCGCTCGCGACCAAACGGTTCGGGAAGTTCTTCAGCAGATCGTCAATCGCCTGTTCTGCCTGATACAGCGCATCCTGAACGCCCCAATGGACCAGCGGGAGGTCTGTTTCATTGCGCCCTTCATCGTCATAGCGTTTCAGCACCGCAGAGGCGAGATAGAGCTGGCTCAGAACATCGCCGAGACGCGCGGAGATGCGCTCGCGACGCTTCAGACTGCCGCCCAGCACCGCCATGGAGACATCGGACAGCAGCGCCAGGTTCGCGCTCAGTCGGTTCATGTGCTGGTAGTAGCGACGAGTGCCATCGCGGGTCGGCGTGCTGCTGGTCAGCCCGCGGGTCAGGCCCAGCCAGAAGCTGCGGACTTTGTTACTGCCGACGTGACCGATGTGCTTAAACAGCAGTTTGTCGAAAGCGTTAACATCGTTATTTTGCGCGGCTGCCATTTCATCCAGTACGTATGGATGGCAACGAATCGCCCCTTGACCGAAGATCATCATGCTACGGGTCAGGATATTAGCCCCTTCCACGGTGATGGCAATGGGCGCACCCTGGTAGGCACGGGCCAGGAAGTTACCTTCGCCGAGCATGATGCCTTTCCCGCCAGTAATATCCATGGCATCAATAATTGAGCGCTGGCCGCGATGGGTACAGTGGTACTTGACGATGGCCGACAGCACAGCCGGTTTCTCTCCCAGCATAATACCGTAGGTAATCAGCGAGGCGGCGGCATCCATCACATATGCGTTACCAGCAATACGCGCCAGAGGCTCTTCGATGCCTTCCATTTTCCCGATGGAGATTTTGAACTGACGACGAATATGAGCATAGGCGCCGGTCGCCATCGCCACGGATTTCAGCCCGCCGGTAGCGTTAGACGGCAGGGTGATGCCGCGTCCCACGGACAGACATTCCACCAGCATCCGCCAGCCCTGGCCAGCCATCGACGGTCCGCCGATGATGTAATCGATTGGCACGAAAATGTCTTTCCCCTGGGTTGGACCATTCTGGAATGGCACGTTCAGCGGGAAGTGGCGACGGCCAATTTCGACGCCCGGCGTGCTGGTCGGGATCAGCGCACAGGTGATCCCCAGATCTTCTTCGCCGCCCAGCAGATGGTCGGGATCGGAGAGTTTAAAGGCCAGACCCAATACGGTCGCGATAGGTGCAAGAGTGATATAACGTTTGTTCCAGGTCAGGCGCATACCCAGTACCTGCTCGCCATGCCATTCGCCCATGCAGACAACGCCGCTGTCCGGGATGGCGCCGGCGTCGGAGCCTGCTTCCGGGCTGGTCAGTGCAAAGCATGGGATTTCCTGACCCCGCGCCAGGCGCGGCAGATAGTGGTTTTTCTGTTCTTCAGTGCCGTAATGCTGCAGCAGTTCACCCGGGCCTAAGGAGTTCGGTACGCCGACGGTAATTGCCAGGATCCCGGAAACGCCGGAAAGCTTTTGCAGCACTCGTGACTGAGCGTAAGCGGAGAATTCCAGGCCACCGTACTCTTTCTTAATGATCATCGCAAAGAAACGATGCTCTTTCAGGTAGGCCCACAGCGCTGGCGGCAGATCGGCCATTTCATGGGTGATTTCAAAATCGTTCGCCATACGACAGGCTTCTTCCACCGGGCCGTCGATGAACGCCTGTTCTTCGGCGGTCAGGCGCGGTTGCGGATAGCTGTGCAGTTTCTGCCAGTCTGGCGTTCCGCGAAACAGGTCGCCTTCCCACCAGGTCGTGCCCGCGTCGATGGCTTCTTTTTCGGTACGTGACATCGGCGGCATCACCTTACGAAATGCACGGAAAGCCGGTGCCGAGAAAAGTGACTTGCGCATCGGCGCAAAGTTGAACGGCAGCAGAATAATCGCCAGTGGCAGCAGCAGCCAGATATTCCACAGCCCGGCAACGCTGAGCGCCGCGGTCCAGACGAGCAAAATCACGCTGCTCAGCAGGAGATTAATTCGGTGATAGAAGAGCGCACCGAGTAAAACAACGGTTGCAACAATACTCAAAATCATCATAGAGAAATGCTCCCTGTCTTGTAGGA
>NZ_JBCNNS010000125.1:0-12324 GCF_039594335.1 Raoultella sp. | reverse complement strand
GATTGACCACCGTGAGGGTCATCTTCACTTTCTCACCACAAGCATAGAATTTAGCACGGTGGCTCCATTGTCCGATTGTTGGCTTTGTCGCAAAGATAACAATACTTTTCCTTTAAATATCAAGGCTTCTCTTATGGAGCGCGAATTGCATCTTCCCCTCATCCCCCCATCGTCAACGAGGTCACTATGAAGGGAAATGAAATTCTGGCGCTGCTGGATGAACCGGCCTGTGAACACAACCATAAACAAAAATCCGGCTGCAGCGCCCCCAAACCCGGCTCTACCGCCGGCGGCTGCGCGTTCGACGGCGCGCAGATAACCTTACTGCCGATTGCCGACGTGGCGCATCTGGTTCATGGCCCCATCGGCTGCGCGGGAAGCTCCTGGGATAACCGCGGCAGCGTCAGCTCCGGGCCAACCCTTAACCGACTCGGGTTCACCACCGATCTCAACGAACAGGATGTGATTATGGGCCGTGGCGAACGTCGCCTGTTTCACGCCGTGCGCCATATTGTCACCCGCTATCATCCGGCGGCGGTCTTTATCTACAACACCTGCGTCCCGGCCATGGAGGGTGATGACCTGGAAGCGGTATGCCAGGCCGCGCAGACTGCGACCGGCGTACCGGTTATTGCCATTGATGCCGCCGGTTTTTACGGCAGTAAAAATCTCGGCAATCGGCTGGCGGGCGAAGTCATGGTGAAACGGGTCATCGGCCAGCGCGAACCAGCGCCCTGGCCGGAAACCTCACCGTTTGCGCCAGAACAGCGTCATGATATTGGCCTGATTGGTGAATTCAATATTGCCGGCGAGTTCTGGCACATTCAGCCGCTGCTTGATGAGTTGGGGATCCGCGTGCTCGGCAGCCTCTCCGGCGATGGTCGTTTTGCCGAGATCCAGACCATGCACCGGGCGCAGGCCAATATGCTGGTCTGCTCGCGGGCGTTAATTAACGTCGCCAGAGCGCTAGAGCAGCGCTACGGCACGCCGTGGTTCGAGGGCAGTTTCTACGGTATTCGCGCCACCTCCGACGCCCTGCGCCAGCTGGCGACGCTGCTGGGCGATGACGACCTGTGTCGCCGCACCGAAGCGCTGATTGCGCGGGAGGAGCAGGCGGCTGAACTGGCACTACAACCGTGGCGTGAACAGTTGCGTGGCCGCAAAGCACTGCTCTATACCGGCGGAGTGAAATCGTGGTCGGTGGTGTCGGCGCTGCAAGATTTGGGCATGAGCGTGGTGGCAACCGGCACGCGCAAATCCACCGAAGAGGATAAACAGCGGATCCGCGAATTGATGGGCGACGAGGCGGTGATGCTGGAGGAAGGTAACGCCCGTTCCCTGCTGGACGTGGTATATCGCTATCAGGCCGATCTGATGATCGCCGGCGGACGCAATATGTACACCGCCTATAAAGCCCGACTGCCGTTTCTCGATATCAATCAGGAGCGCGAACACGCCTTCGCCGGCTATCAGGGCATCGTCACCCTCGCCCGCCAGCTGTGTCAGACCATCAACAGCCCGATCTGGCCGCAAACCCATTCCCGCGCCCCCTGGCACCAGGAGTAAATCATGGCAGACATCTTCCGTACCGATAAACCGCTGGCGGTCAGCCCGATCAAAACCGGCCAGCCGCTCGGCGCGATCCTCGCAAGCCTCGGGATCGCCCACAGTATTCCTCTCGTCCACGGCGCACAGGGTTGTAGCGCCTTCGCCAAAGTCTTTTTTATCCAGCATTTTCACGACCCGGTTCCCCTGCAGTCGACGGCGATGGACCCCACCTCGACGATTATGGGCGCAGATGGCAATATTTTTACCGCCCTGGATACCCTGTGCCAGCGTAATAATCCGCAGGCTATCGTACTGCTCAGCACCGGGCTGTCTGAAGCCCAGGGCAGCGATATTTCCCGCGTGGTCCGCCAGTTTCGCGAAGAGTATCCCCGTCACAAGGGGGTAGCGATATTGACGGTTAACACCCCGGATTTTTATGGCTCCATGGAAAACGGTTTTAGCGCGGTGCTGGAGAGCATCATTGAGCAGTGGGTGGCGCCAGCGCCGCGCCCCGCTCAGCGTAATCGCCGGGTCAACCTGCTGGTCAGCCACCTCTGCTCGCCGGGCGATATTGAGTGGTTACGCCGGTGTGTCGAAGCGTTCGGTCTGCAGGCGGTGATCCTGCCGGACCTGGCGCAGTCGATGGATGGGCACCTGGCTGCGGGGGATTTCTCGCCGCTAACCCAGGGCGGAACGCCGCTGCGCCAGATAGAGCAAATGGGGCAAAGTCTGTGTAGCTTCACCATTGGTGTCTCCCTTCATCGTGCATCTACGCTGCTCGTCCAGCGCTGCCGAGGGGAGGTGATTTCTCTGCCACATCTGATGACCCTCGAACGCTGCGACGCTTTTATCCATCAACTGGCGAAAATTTCCGGACGCGGCGTTCCCGAGTGGCTGGAACGCCAGCGCGGTCAACTGCAGGATGCGATGATCGATTGCCATATGTGGCTGCAGGGCCAGCGCATGGCGATAGCGGCGGAAGGCGATCTGCTGGCGGCGTGGTGCGATTTCGCCAACAGCCAGGGAATGCAACCCGGACCGCTGGTCGCTCCCACCAGTCATCCCAGCCTGCGCCAGCTGCCAGTCGAACGGGTGGTGCCGGGGGATCTGGAGGATCTGCAAACCCTGCTGTGCGCGCAGCCCGCCGACCTGCTGGTGGCCAACTCCCACGCCCGTGACCTGGCGGAGCAATTCGCGCTGCCGCTGGTGCGCGCGGGATTTCCTATCTTTGACAAGCTCGGCGAATTTCGCCGGGTACGCCAGGGGTATTGCGGAATGCGCGATACGCTGTTTGAGCTGGCGAATCTGATGCGCGAGCGCCATCACCACCTCGCCCACTACCACTCGCCGCTTCGCCAGAGCACAGAATCTTCACTCTCCACAGGAGGCGCTTATGCCGCCGATTAATCGTCAGTTTGATATGGTCCATTCCGATGACTGGTCTATAAAGGTCGCCTTCGCCAGTTCCGATTATCGTCATGTCGATCAACATTTTGGCGCCACGCCGCGGCTGGTGGTATACGGCGTCAGGGCAGACCGGGTCACGCTGATCCGGGTGGTGGATTTCTCAGTCGAAAACGGCCATCAGGCGGAGAAGATCGCCAGAAGGATCCACGCCCTTGAGGATTGCGTCACGCTGTTCTGCGTGGCGATTGGCGAGGCGGTTTTTCGCCAGTTGTTGCAGGTCGGCGTCCGCGCCGAACGCGTCCCCGCCGACACCACTATCGTCGGCTTACTGCAGGAGATCCAGCTCTACTGGTACGACAAAGAGCAGCGTAAAAGCACTCGTCAACGCGACCCGGATCGCTTTGCCCGTCTGCTTCAGGAACAGGAGTGGCATGAGGATCTGGATTCGCGGCATTAGTCGTGTCGTTTCTGTGACAAAGCCCACAAAACATCACGACACTGTAGGATGGGCCTTGTCAGGTAAAAATAATAACCAATTGAAAATAATTAATTTTATCTCCTGGTATCGCATTTGCTAGTTCGTCATTACCACCGCACTCCTGCGGTGAACCGCGCCCCGGCGTTTTCCGTCATCATCCCTGGAGCTGACAGCATGTGGAATTACTCCGAGAAAGTGAAAGACCATTTTTTTAACCCCCGCAACGCGCGCGTGGTGGACAACGCCAACGCGGTAGGCGACGTGGGTTCGTTAAGCTGCGGCGACGCCCTGCGCCTGATGCTGCGCGTTGACCCGCAAAGCGAAATCATTGAGGAGGCGGGCTTCCAGACCTTTGGCTGCGGCAGCGCCATCGCCTCCTCCTCCGCGCTGACGGAACTGATCATTGGCCATACCCTCACCGAAGCCGGGCAGATAACCAACCAGCAGATTGCCGACTATCTCGACGGGCTGCCGCCGGAGAAAATGCACTGCTCGGTGATGGGCCAGGAGGCTCTGCGCGCGGCTATCGCCAACTTTCGCGGCGAAAGCCTTGAGGAAGAACATGACGAGGGCAAACTTATTTGCAAATGCTTCGGCGTCGATGAAGGGCATATTCGCCGCGCGGTGTTGAACAACGGCCTGACCACCCTTACAGAGGTGATCAACTACACCAAAGCAGGAGGCGGCTGTACCGCCTGCCACGAAAAAATCGAACTGGCGCTGGCGGAGATCCTCGCCCAACAGCCGCAGACGCCGCCTGCCGCGGCCAGCAGCAAAGATCCGCACTGGCAGAGCGTCGTCGATACCATCGCTGAACTGCGCCCGCATATTCAGGCCGACGGCGGCGATATGTCGCTGCTCAGCGTTGACAACCACCAGGTGACCGTCAGCCTCTCCGGCAGCTGTAGCGGCTGCATGATGACCGATATGACTCTCGCCTGGCTGCAGCAAAAACTGATGGAACGTACCGGTTGTTATATGGAAGTGGTGGCGGCCTGAGCCGCGGTTAACTGACCCAAGGGGGACAAGATGAAACAGGTTTATCTCGATAACAACGCCACCACCCGTCTGGACCCGATGGTTCTGGAAGCTATGATGCCCTTTTTGACCGATTTTTACGGCAACCCCTCGTCAATACATGATTTTGGCATTCCGGCCCAGGCGGCGCTGGAACGCGCGCATCAACAGGCTGCGGCCCTGCTGGGCGCGGAGTATCCCAGCGAAATCATCTTTACCTCCTGCGCCACCGAAGCCACCGCCACCGCTATCTCCTCGGCAATCACCCTGCTGCCGGAGCGACGCGAAATTATCACCAGCGCGGTCGAACATCCGGCGACGCTGGCGGCCTGCGAACACCTCGAGCGTCAGGGCTACCTGATTCACCGCATCGCGGTGGATGGCGAGGGCGCGCTGGACATGGCGCAGTACCGCGCTGCACTCAGCCCACGCGTCGCGCTGGTCAGCATTATGTGGGCGAATAACGAGACTGGGGTACTTTTCCCGGTCAGCGAAATGGCGGAACTGGCCCATGAACAAGGGGCGCTGTTTCACTGCGATGCGGTGCAGGTTGTGGGGAAAATACCGATTGCTGTGGGCCAGACCCGCATTGATATGCTCTCCTGCTCGGCGCATAAGTTCCACGGGCCAAAAGGGGTGGGCTGCCTCTATTTGCGGCGGGGAACACGCTTTCGTCCGCTGCTGCGCGGCGGTCACCAGGAGTACGGTCGGCGGGCCGGGACGGAAAACATTACCGGGATCGTGGGCATGGGCGCGGCCTGCGAGCTGGCGAGTATTCATCTGCCGGGAATGACGCATATCGGCCAGTTGCGCGATAGCCTGGAGCATCGTCTGGTGGCCAGCGTGCCGTCGGTAATGGTGATGGGCGGTAGCCAACCACGGGTGCCCGGCACGGTGAATCTGGCCTTTGAGTTTATTGAAGGCGAAGCCATTCTGCTGCTGCTAAACCAGGCCGGGATCGCCGCCTCCAGCGGCAGCGCCTGTACGTCAGGTTCACTGGAACCCTCCCACGTCATGCGGGCAATGAATATTCCCTATACCGCTGCCCACGGCACCATCCGTTTTTCCCTCTCGCGCTACACTCGGGAGAAAGATATCGATTACGTCGTTGCCTCACTGCCGCCGATTATCGACCGGTTGCGTGCGCTGTCGCCCTACTGGCAGAACGGCAAACCGCGCCCTGCGGACGCCGTCTTCACGCCGGTTTACGGCTAAGGCGGAGGTGGCTGATGGGACGCGTGCTGATTAACGATACCACCCTGCGCGACGGTGAGCAGAGCCCCGGCGTCGCCTTTCGCACCAGTGAAAAGGTCGCCATTGCCGAGGCGCTTTATGCCGCCGGGATTACGGCGCTGGAAGTCGGCACCCCAGCGATGGGCGACGAGGAGATCGCGCGGATCCAGCTGGTGCGCCGTCAGTTGCCTGGCGCGACGCTGATGACCTGGTGTCGGATGAACGCGCTGGAAATCCGCCAGAGCGCCGATCTGGGCATCGACTGGGTGGATATCTCGATTCCGGCTTCGGATAAGCTGCGGCAGTATAAACTGCGTGAACCGCTAACGGTACTGCTGGAGCGGCTGGCGATATTTATCCACCTGGCGCATACCCTCGGTCTGAAGGTGTGCATTGGCTGCGAGGATGCCTCGCGGGCCAGCGAACAGACCCTGCGCGACATCGCCGCGGTGGCGCAGCAATGCGGCGCCGCTCGCCTGCGCTATGCCGATACGCTCGGCTTACTCGATCCTTTCACCACCGCGACGCAAATCTCGGCACTGCGTGACGTCTGGGCCGGAGAAATCGAGATGCACGCCCATAACGATCTTGGCATGGCGACCGCCAATACGCTGGCGGCGGTCAGCGCCGGAGCCACCAGCGTCAATACCACGGTCCTCGGGCTTGGCGAGCGGGCAGGCAACGCGGCGCTGGAAACCGTCGCACTGGGCCTTGAGCGCTGCCTCAGCGTAGAGACTGGTGTACATTTTGCCGCGCTGCCCGCGCTCTGTCAGAAGGTCGCAGAAGCCGCGCAGCGCACCATCGACCCACAGCAGCCGCTGGTCGGCGAGCTGGTGTTTACCCATGAATCTGGGGTCCATGTGGCGGCACTCCTGCGCGATAGCGAAAGCTACCAGTCCATTGACCCTTCTCTGATGGGGCGCAGCTATCGGCTGGTGCTGGGCAAACATTCCGGGCGTCAGGCGGTCAATGGTGTATTTAACCTGATGGGTTATCACCTGAATGCTGCGCAAATTAACCAGCTGCTGCCCGCCATCCGCCGCTTTGCCGAAAACTGGAAACGCAGTCCGAAGGATTACGAACTGGTGGCTATCTACGACGAGCTGTGCGCTGAGTCCGCGCTGCGAGTGAGGGGGTAATCATGGAGTGGTTTTATCAAATTCCCGGCGTGGACGAACTCCGCTCCGCCGAATCCTTTTTTCAGTTTTTCTCGGTCCCCTATCAGCCCGAGCTGCTTGGCCGCTGCTGCCTGCCGGTGCTGGCGACGTTTCACCGCAAACTGCGCGCTGAAGTACCGCTGAGAAACCAGCTGGAAGAAAACGCCCGTGCCCCCTGGCTGCTGGCGCGTCGTCTGCTCGCAGAGAGCTATCAGCAACAGTTTCAGGAGAACGAAACATGAGACCTAAATTCACCTTTAGTGAGGAGGTTCGCGTGGTACGCGCGATTCGTAACGACGGTACCGTCGCGGGCTTCGCTCCAGGCGCGCTGCTGGTCAGGCGAGGCAGCCGCGGATTTGTCCGCGACTGGGGCGTTTTTTTGCAGGATCAGATTATCTATCAGATCCACTTCCCCGACAGCGATCGGATCATCGGCTGCCGCGAACAGGAGCTGATCCCTATCTCTGAGCCGTGGCTGGCCGGGAACTTGCAATACGGTGATAGCGTCACCTGTCAGATGGCACTCTCGGTCAACGGCGATGTGGTCGTGACCGCTGGCCAGCGGGGACGCATTGAGGCTACCGATCGGGGTGAGTCTGGCGACTGCTATACCGTCGATTTTAGCGGCCGCTGGTTCAGGGTCCCCGCACAGGCCATCGCCCTTACAGAGGAGAGAGAAGAGTGAACGCATGGCAACGTTTTGGTCGGCAACGGCTGGCACGTACTCGCTGGAATAGCGATCCGACAAGTTTGAATGCTGCCGATACACCGGCTTTTGAGCAGGCCTGGCAACAGCAGTGCCAGATGGAGCAGACGATCGTCGCGCTGGTCCCGGAAGGCGCTATCCCGCCGACGTTGAAGGATAATATCGCCGCCTCCCTTGCCGTCTGGCTCGACGAAGGTCACTTTACACCACCAGAACGCGCAGCCATCGTGCTGCATCACGCCCGGCTGGAAATCGCCTTTGCCGATATTGCCCGTCAGGCGCCACAGCCGGATATCTCCACGGTACAGGCCTGGTATCTGCGCCATCAGACGCAGTTTATGCGCCCGGAACAACGTCTGACCCGCCATCTGCTGCTGACCGTCGAGAATGACCGTGAAGCCGTTCATCAGCAAATCCTCGACCTCTATCAGCAAATTAACGCCTCCCGGGATGCTTTCGCCCCACTGGCCCGCCGCTATTCTCAGTGCCCGAGCGCACTGGAAGACGGGCGTTTAGGCTGGATTAGCCGGGGTTTACTCTATCCGCAGCTCGAGAGTGCGCTGTTTGCTCTGGCGGAAAACGCGCTGAGCCCCCCTGTCGCCAGTGAGCTGGGCTGGCATCTTTTATGGTGTGAAGCGATTCGCCCGGCCGCACCGATGGAGCAGCAGCAGGCGCTGGAGCGCGCGCGTGATTATCTTTGGCAGCAGAGCCAGCAGCGTCACCAGCGCCAGTGGCTGGAACAGATGATTTCCCGTCAGCCGGGCCTGTGCGGGTAGCCCCGGCGGCTACCCAATGGCCTCTATAGCACGGTGCGTTTAATCTCCTCAAGCCAGGTCGCCAGTCGCGCTTCGGTCTGGTCGAACTGGTTATCTTGATCCAGTACCAGCCCAACGAAGCGCTCTCCTTCCAGCGCCAAAGAGGCGCTAAATTCATAACCCTCATTCGGCCAGCTGCCAATCATCTGCGCGCCGCGCGAGCGCAGGGCGTCGTATAACGGACGCATGCCGCTGACGAAGTTGTCCGGATAGCCTCTCTGGTCGCCGAGGCCGAACAGCGCCACGGTTTTCCCGCTCAGGCTGGCGTCGCCGAGGCCGCTGATAAATTCGCTCCATGATTCGCTTTCGCATCCGGCCTCAAGCCCTGGCAACTGGCCGTCGCCGAGCGTCGGCGTGCCCAGCAGCAAGACCGGATAGGCCATAAAATCGTCCTGCGTAGTGCGGTTAATGTTGACCGGGGCATCCGCCAGCTCGCCGAGCTGCTTGTGGATCATTTTCGCGATTTTGCGGGTTTTACCGGTATCGGTGCCAAAGAAAATACCAATGTTGGCCATATTGCGCTCCTGTTGGGAATGGTGTCTGAAAACACAAGTTATCGCAGGGGTATTGCGAAGGCTGTGCCAGGTTTCATTGCCCTACTACGGTTCATCCCTGCCCCATAACGATCGCCTCGCCCTGCTGCTGCCGCTCGCCGCGGGCCTGGCGAGCCGGAAAATGCGACACAAATGTCGGTTTTACCCCTGCCGGATCAATGTTTCTGCAGGTCGTTTCGATAAGGGCTCACGGTTTGCATGGTTATAGGGGTTCGGATAAAACCGCGCTATCCCTGTCGCGGTGTCGGACAAATTGTCATAACTGCGACACAGGAGTTTGCGATGACCCTGAATATGATGCTCGATAACGCCGTGCCGGAGGCGATTGCCGGTGCGCTGACTCAACAACATCCGGGGCTGTTTTTTACGATGGTCGAACAAGCATCGGTGGCTATCTCCCTCACCGATGCCCGGGCGAATATTATTTACGCCAACCCGGCTTTTTGCCGCCAGACCGGGTATTCGCTGACGCAATTGTTAAACCAAAACCCACGTCTGCTGGCCAGCAGCCAGACGCCGCGAGCAATCTACCAGGAGATGTGGCAAACCCTTCTCCAGCGCCAGCCATGGCGCGGTCAGCTGATTAACCAGCGCCGCGACGGCGGCCTGTATCTGGTGGATATCGACATCACTCCGGTGCTGAATCCGCAGGGCGAGCTGGAACATTATCTGGCGATGCAGCGGGATATCAGCGTCAGCTATACCCTGGAACAGCGTCTGCGCAACCATATGACGCTGATGGAAGCAGTGCTTAATAACATTCCCGCTGCCGTGGTGGTGGTGGATGAGCACGATCGGGTGGTGATGGATAACCTCGCCTACAAAACCTTCTGCGCGGACTGCGGCGGGAAAGAGCTGCTGGCTGAGCTACAGGTTTCACCGCACGCAATGGGGCCCGGCGCAGAGCAAATTCTGCCGGTGGTGATCCGCGGCGCGGTCCGCTGGCTGTCGGTGACCTGCTGGGGATTGCCCGGCGTCAGCGAAGAAGCCAGTCGCTATTTTATCGACAGCGCCCCGGCGCGAACGCTGGTGGTGATCGCCGACTGCACCCAGCAGCGCCAGCAGCATGAACAGGGCCGCCTCGACCGTCTGAAGCAGCAGATGACCGCCGGTAAGCTGCTGGCCGCCATTCGCGAGTCGCTGGATGCAGCGCTGATCCAACTTAACTGCCCGATCAATATGCTGGCAGCGGCCCGTCGGCTGAACGGCGAAGGCAGCGGCAACGTGGCGCTGGACGCAGCGTGGCGTGAAGGCGAAGAAGCCATGGCCCGCCTGCAGCGCTGCCGCCCTTCCCTTGAACTGGAAAGCAACGCCGTCTGGCCGCTACAACCCTTCTTTGACGACCTGTGTGCCCTGTACCGCACCCGCTTTGACGACCGCGCAAAATTGCATATTGATATGGCTTCGCCGCATCTGGTGGGCTTTGGCCAACGCACACAGTTGCTGGCCTGCTTAAGTTTATGGCTTGACCGCACGCTGGCCCTCGCCGCCGAGCTGCCCTCCGTACCGCTGGAAATAGAGCTTTATGCCGAAGAGGATGAGGGCTGGCTCTCGCTGTATCTCAACGACAATGTGCCGCTGCTCCAGGTGCGCTATACCCACTCCCCCGATGCCTTAAACTCCCCCGGCAAAGGGATGGAACTGCGGCTGATCCAAACCCTGGTCGCTTACCATCGCGGCGCGATTGAACTGGCTTCGCGCTCGCAGGGGGGGACCAGTCTCGTCATGCGTTTTCCGCTCTTTAATACCCTGAACGGAGGTGATCAATGAGCCATAAATTCGATTCGGATACCACCGTCAGGCGCTTCGATCTCTCCCAGCAATTTACCGCCATGCAGCGGATAAGCGTAATATTGAGCCGCGCCACCGAAGCGAGTAAAACGCTGCAGGAGGTACTGAGCGTGTTACATAACGATGCTTTTATGCAGCACGGGATGATTTGCCTGTACGACAGCCAGCAGGAGATTCTGAGTATCGAAGCGCTGCAGCAAACGGAAAATCAGACGCTCCCAGGCAGTACGCAAATTCGCTACCGGCCGGGGGAAGGTCTGGTCGGTACCGTGCTGGCGCAGGGCCAGTCGCTGGTGCTGCCGCGTGTGGCCGACGATCAGCGTTTTCTCGACCGTCTCAGCCTGTACGATTATGACCTGCCGTTTATTGCCGTACCGCTCATGGGCCCCCATTCCCGGCCTATCGGTGTACTGGCGGCCCAGCCGATGGCCCGTCAGGAGGAGCGGCTGCCGGCCTGTACCCGGTTTCTCGAAACGGTCGCCAACCTGATAGCCCAGACGATTCGCCTGATGATCCTGCCGGCCTCCGCCTCACAGCCGCCGCCGCAGGCCGCCAGAATTGAGCGACCGCGCACCTGTGCACCATCGCGCGGTTTCGGCCTCGAGAACATGGTCGGTAAAAGCCCGGCGATGCGGCAGATTATGGAGATTATTCGTCAGGTCTCGCGCTGGGACACCACGGTGCTGGTACGCGGCGAAAGCGGTACCGGGAAAGAGCTTATCGCCAATGCTATTCACCATAATTCACCGCGTGCCGCCGCGGCCTTCGTCAAATTCAACTGCGCGGCGCTACCGGATACCCTGCTGGAGAGCGAGCTGTTTGGCCATGAAAAAGGCGCGTTTACCGGCGCGGTGCGCCAGCGTAAAGGGCGCTTTGAGTTGGCGGACGGCGGGACTCTGTTTCTGGATGAGATCGGTGAAAGCAGCGCCTCGTTTCAGGCTAAGCTGCTGCGGATTCTGCAAGAGGGAGAAATGGAGCGCGTCGGTGGCGATGAAACCCTGCGCGTGAACGTGCGCATCATCGCGGCGACCAACCGCCACCTGGAAGAAGAGGTGCGGCTGGGCCATTTTCGCGAGGATCTTTACTATCGCCTGAACGTGATGCCCATCGCCCTGCCCCCGCTGCGCGAACGTCAAGAGGATATCGCCGAACTGGCGCACTTTCTGGTGCGTAAAATCGCCCAGAACCAGGGAAGAACGCTGCGTATCAGCGATGGGGCCATTCGCCTGTTGATGGAGTACAGCTGGCCGGGCAACGTCCGAGAACTGGAAAACTGCCTCGAGCGTTCGGCGGTGATGTCGGAGAGTGGCCTGATAGACCGGGACGTGATCCTGTTCAACCATCGCGATAATCCGCCGAAAGCGCAGCCCACCAGCGGCCCGGCGGAGGACGGCTGGCTCGATAACAGCCTTGATGAGCGCCAGCGGTTGATTGCGGCCCTGGAAAAAGCTGGCTGGGTGCAGGCCAAAGCGGCGCGACTGCTGGGGATGACACCGCGCCAGGTCGCGTATCGGATTCAGATCATGGATATCACCATGCCGCGACTCTGAGCCCTTATGTGAGGTTCAGAACATTGTCGCCAGCGCGGCGGAATTGCGACAATTTAGTGTTTGTAGTT
>NZ_JBCNNS010000124.1:0-12434 GCF_039594335.1 Raoultella sp. | reverse complement strand
GTGCCACCTGGCCTTGTCAAAGGCTGTTTTCACAATTTAAATCGTTTGCCGATTTATTCTCCACTTTGGGCAAAAAGTATCGTTTCGCCTGAAAAATGGTTATGTTTCGTCCACTTGAATCTTGCTGCGCGGATATTTCCATAGCCAGCGTCCGCTGACCATTCGACAATAGAACAGCACGCCACGTACCGCCCAGTCGAGCACCATTCCCAACCAGACGCCAATCACTCCCATACCCAGCACAATGCCCAAGGTGTAACCCGCAACGACACGGCAACCCCACATTCCCAGCATTGATACCCACATGGTGTAGCGCACATCACGTGCGCCTTTAAAAGCACAGGGCAGGATCCACGA
Organism: Raoultella sp.; assembly: GCF_039594335.1. Taxonomy (NCBI): domain Bacteria; kingdom Pseudomonadati; phylum Pseudomonadota; class Gammaproteobacteria; order Enterobacterales; family Enterobacteriaceae; genus Klebsiella; species Raoultella sp. Next base: position 12,077 of record NZ_JBCNNS010000124.1, on the reverse strand, counting down.
AGTCGCCCAGATAGGCATAAAGAAGGCGTTGAGCCACAGTAGCTCTTTGACCACCACTTTGACATCTTCTTCGCTGGTGTAGAAAGAAGCGATAAGGTTGGCAAACGGCGCCGTCCCCCACGCAATCACCGTCAGAACGATAGTTGATAACCAAAAGACATGCCACGCCTGGCGCTCTGCCTGCCCGATTTGCCCTTTCCCCAGCCGTTTACCAGTAATAATCGTCGAAGCGGAACCCAGCGCGTTCCCCGGCAGGTTAATCAACGCAGCGAAGGAAAAGGCGATGAAGTTGCCGGCAATAACGTTGGTCCCCATGCCCGCAACAAACATCTGCGTTAGCAGTTTGCCACCGTTGAACAGGACCGATTCAATACTCGCCGGGATACCAATGCCCATCACTTCCCAGATAATCGCCAGATTGAACGGCCGAAAGTAACTCTTCAGCGAGATGCGCAGCGCCGGGTTAAAACCAATTGCCAGTACCCAGACTATCGCCACGGCGCCAATATAGCGGGCGATGGTCAGTCCGAGACCAGCGCCGACAAACCCCAGACCTGGCCAGGAAAAAATGCCGTATATCAGGATGCTGCTGATAATAATGTTGAGGATGTTCATCCCGCCATTGATCAACAGCGGTATTTTGGTGTTACCCGCTCCGCGCAATGCCCCGCTGCCAATAAGCGCTATGGCCGCCGCCGGGTAGCTTAATACCGTCAGCTCCAGATAGGTCAGCGCCATGGCCTTCACCTGTGCAGAGGCATCGCCGGCGACAAAATTAATGATCTCGCTGCCGAATGCATGGATCGCGGCGGCCAGCAGAACAGAGAACAACGTCATAATCGCCAGCGATTGTCTTGCCGCCGACCTCGCCCGCCGCCGGTCGCGTTTGCCGAGACTAAAGGCAACCACCACCGTCGTACCGAGATCGATGGCGGCAAAGAACGACATAATGACCATATTAAAACTGTCGGCCAGCCCCACCCCGGCCATCGCCTCTTTTCCCAGCCAGCTGACCAGGAACGTGCTCAGTACGCCCATCAGCAAAACGCAGGTGTTTTCCAGGAGAATAGGCACCGCAAGAGGGCTGATTTCACGCCAGTAAAGTACACGATAGCTTTTACGCTTTTTGAACCAGGAGGTACGTCCCATGACCTGGCTTACTGCGGAGGTGACGTTCAAAGGAGACCTTAGTGAGAAAAGTTGAAACTACATTTCAAATAATGATAGAGAATGGCGGATCCTGCAAAACATTTTTCCTTATTAATTGTCGGTAACAGCAACAAATTGTTGATGGAAGCAGCAATTGAACATTTGCGGGCAAATTGATGTTTGACAAAATTTTTTTCGCCGCTAAGATACGACTCCACAACGATTCCTCTGTAGTTCAGTCGGTAGAACGGCGGACTGTTAATCCGTATGTCACTGGTTCGAGTCCAGTCAGAGGAGCCATATTTAAGAAGCCCGCTTAAGGAAACTTAAGCGGGCTTTTTGCTTTCAATGATCCCCTCGCTCGCTGTCCAGAATCCCGCATTGGTGATAGCTATGCGAATGCCGGTTTCTCCTGGCATGCTGACGGTTACCACGGATGAAACCTCCGCATTAAGCCGCGACGACTGTGCTTTTTTGTGCTCCGGTATTTTCTCCACCCCTTCGGTAAAACCATCTCCCCGAGTCCCTGGCTTATCCAGGCAGGCAGCGTACCTGGATAAGCAGGCGATGGCGCAGGGTACTCATACCGAGATATACCTGAATCCGGCAAACATCGGGGCGTCATTTTCAGAGTCTCCACTATAAAACGCTATCCTGTGATGCCAACGCAAGCGGTCGCAGCTCCCCCCAATATAAAGAAACGATTTTATTGCGCTTTGATGAACAGGCATTATCGCCGGAAGGCGATGAGTTATACCGCGGTCAGGATTGGCCGTGGCCAGAGTCCGCTGCCGGGGAAGGCCCGCTGGCAGCGGGCCGATAGAGGTCGGTTGCGAGGACGATTGGTCACTTGTTCTTTGCCCGCCGTCGCGTCGGGCAAAAAGCGGGAAGGGTTAGCGGAACGGCGGTTCGTTGAAGGTCCGCAGCTTGCGCGAATGCATGTGGTCACCCTCGGCACGCAGCAGATCGATGGCTTTAATGCCTATCTGCAAATGTTCGGAGATCGCTCCTTCATAAAAGCGGTTGGCCTGACCTGGCAGCTTAATTTCGCCGTGCAGCGGTTTATCGGAGACACATAGCAGCGTGCCGTACGGGACGCGGAAGCGGTAGCCCTGGGCCGCGATGGTGGCGCTCTCCATGTCGATGGCCACGGCGCGGCTAAGGTTGAAGCGCAGAGCCGAGGCGGAATAGCGCAACTCCCAGTTGCGGTCATCGGTGGTGACCACCGTACCGGTACGTAGCCGCTGTTTAACCTCTTCGCCAGGCATGCCGCTGATTTGTTTAGTTGCGTCGTACAGCGCGCGCTGCACTTCGGCAATGCTGGGAATCGGGATATCCGGCGGCAGCACCGCATCCAGAACGTGGTCATCGCGTAGGTAAGCGTGGGCCAGCACGTAGTCGCCGATGGTCTGGCTTTCACGCAGACCGCCGCAGTGGCCAATCATCAGCCAGACATCGGGGCGTAGTACCGCCAGATGATCGCAGATGTTTTTGGCGTTCGCCGGGCCGACGCCAATATTGATCAGCGTAATTCCCTGACCATCTTTGGTGATCAGGTGCCAGGCGGGCATCTGATGTTTTTTCCAGGCCAGATCGGAAATGGCCTGCTCCGGCGCTTCCGTATCGGCTGTTATCCAGATCCCACCGGCACAGGAAAGTGCGATATAGGGGCTGTCAGGATCGAGAATCTGACGGCATCCCCAGCTCACAAACTCATCAACGTAGCGGGTGTAGTTGGTAAACAGAACGTACGGCTGAAAATGATCGACCGGCGTTCCGGTATAGTGCCGCAGGCGCGCGAGAGAGAAATCGACGCGGCGGGCGTCAAAATGGGAAAGCGGATGGTGTTCGGTGGGATGGAACAGTCCGTCCGCCGTTTCATCGCCAATTTGCGACAGCTCGGTGGTCGGAAAATGACGGGTCAGGCCCGCGCTCATCGAGCGATCGAGCGTAAGGGCGGAGCCATCGATGACATACGGATAAGGGATTTCATGCTGTGACAACCCGACGCTGATATGCGCACCGTAATCCTGATACAACGACGTCAGCTGCTCCAGCAGGTAGGCGCGAAACAGCTTAGGATTGGTAATAGTTGTGGTGTAGCAACCGGCATGGGTGAAGCGTCCCCAGGCCCGGGTTTTTAGCGCTTTATGGTCCGTGCCGTCCCACGATACGGAGAGTTGCGGATAAACAAACAAGCCGTTAGCACGAGCGTTGTCATCCGGGAGAACGCTGTGGTTGATATATTCGCCGATGGCTTTACGTAATGCACTGACCGAACGCTCATATTGCAGTTCAAGCTGATTCAGTGCTTGTTGCGGGGTCAGACTGGCGGCCTTGTGGTTCATCTTCGCTCCTTTTTTCAGGTCTGCTGACATGCTTGATAGTATGTCATAGACAGAAAAGAGCGAAGGGGAATTTCATCCTCTGCGCGGTGAAAGTGATTGAATTAAATATTATTGCTGAAGGAACGAGTGCTGATTTATTACTCAGGTTTGGCGATTTCCACCCAGCGTTCGCTGCTGAAGTGCGTGGCTTTTATCACTTTTAATGTCTTTGCCGGATCGTCATTGAGGCAATACAGGGCATTTGCCAGCGGTGTGAGTTTATCTCCGCATTGTAAAGCGCATTGCCGAGTGGTGATTTCGGCAATAACCAATAAATGCGCGCTTTGTAATACTGCGCAATAATCTTGTGCTTTCTTCGATGATTGTACTTTTTTTACCCACCACTCCATAAAACATTCCCTGATCAGCGCTATTCCGGGCGATAATTGCCCGTTACCTTTTTTCTTACAATAAGAATAGCCTAATGGTTTAGGCTGCGTTTAATCTACAAAGATTCAGAATATCGTCACGTGCATAATGGTCCGAATAAGAATACCGATGATAGCGCCAGGAGCAGCAAAGCGGAACAGACGAACAAATCGCGAGCTCACCCCGAGGAATATACCAATACCGGGCAGATCGAAGGTCTGAATTAATAATCCGGCGGAGGCGTTGAGTTGGCTGATGGTGACTTTGCCTTGCTGCACCAGTTCAGAGACCACGCCAAAATATGCCGTACCACCTGCGATACATTTGACCAGCGCAGGAAGGACAAAGTTGACTGGAATATGTAGCCACTGCAGCAGCGGCATCAGCAGGTGCTGAAGCATGTCGATGATGCCTGCCGCCCGCATCACCCCGACGAGGGTTAATGACAGGATCAGCATCGGCACCGCACCGAGCGCGAGACGAATGGCATCAGAACCCGCATTGTTAATGACCGCAATCACACCCTGGTTGTTTTGTTCGGCGTTGGGGAGTGCCTCTGCCCGGGCATTCTCCATCACTGACAGACGGCGCCCGATGACATGCCAGGTGACCGCCCCTGCGCACAGACCGCCGATAATCGAAATGCAAATCGAGGCCATCCAGTGCAGACCAAAAGGGGTGAAAGGGTAAAAGACGTTGCCCTGACCCATGGCAAAGACCATGGCGAGCGTTGCGGCCATCTGCCGATCTGAGACGCCACGCTTATCCATAATGGCCAGCGTCGCCAACGGTGCGGCGAAGCTGACGAAGTTTATCTGAATCAACGCGAATGCGCTCATCCCGCCAAGGCCAAATGGTTTGAGCAGAGGGGCGACCCAGCGGACGATAACGTCCAGCACACCGCGGACTTCCAGATATTTCATGATCATCAGCATGACGACCATAATGGGTAATAGCGTATAAAGCGCGACATCAACGGAGGATTTTCCCGCCGACATAATTATGCCGATAAGATCCATTTAACTCTCAATCACCGAATAGCGAAATGATAATGCCATCATCATAATCCTCGTCAGGCGGAAATGATACGGCTTAATGGCATTTCTCCTTCTGTGCCGGATTATTATTGTGGTGCAAATAAGAAAATCATATTTCGTGACTTATTATTAAAATAAAATTTATATTTGCACAGGGCATTATTCGCTGAACGCCGTGGCTTATCTGTAGGGGGAGGCTAAAAAATGTGCAGGCCTGTCGAACACCTGGCCAGAAGATAACCTCTGAACCGGGTAAAAAGTGCGAGGGGTCGCAAAGCAACTACCGGTCGCCACGAGTAAGCAGGCCGGCCCGTTGGTGGGCTGAAGTGCGCCAACAGCGATACTCCTCTGCTCAGGATTAGGGTTTGCGCACCGCGCGATAAACAGGCGCAAAACATCTGGCGCAACAGAAGCGGGAACGGCCTGGCGTGTCGGAGAAATTGCCGCCTGAGGCTGCGGTGGCGAACAGTGATTATGTTGATTTAAACCCATACTCATATCGGTATCAGTTTCTCTGTGCGGGCTCAAAGTCTGTTCAGGCGATGCCGCACAGTGGCGTTGGCGGTTCGCGGCGGACTGACCGCAGACCTCACGGTTCCGTTTAAAGCAGATTATAGATCGATTCAGTTATGGGTAGAGTATTATTGAATGCCTTGATTTTTAAGTATTTATTATTTTCAGCTATTTAAAGTCAATAAGGTTATTTGTTTTTAATGTGGGTAATGCATAAAAGTGAGGTAACGCCGAAACCAGATTTATCGATGTGTTTTTAAGAAGGATATTATTATGCCGGAAGCGGGTGAATTGTATCTCATGCCGATAAGAGAAAATAGCTGGCATTTAAATAATGTCGTCAATGAACTGCGTCAAGTTCGTCAGACGTGGCGCGATGAGCATGCGAAAAATAATTATCGAAATAAACGTGGTTTACCTTCCAGGGAAAGCGTTAATTCCGTCGCTGATACATTGATAAAAGTGCTTTATCCGATGCGGTTAGGCGACGTTGACTTACGTAAAGAGGGTGAAGATTATTACGTCGGCCATTTGTTGAGCACTGCGCTGGACCGGCTCACCGAAGAAGCGCTTCTGGAGCTCTCTTATCAATCGGATGAGCAGGAGGAAAATCACGCGCTGTTGCAGGAGGCTGTCAGGCGCGTTCAGCAGTTCGCCAACCGGTTGCCGGTCATTCGCCAGCGTCTCGACGGTGATATTCTCGCCGCTTATCAGGGCGATCCTTCCGCACGCAGTATGGATGAAGTGCTGATCTGCTACCCGGGAATTCATGCTGTGATGCACTATCGTCTGGCCCATGAGCTGTATCAGCTCGATTTGCCGCTGTTGGCGCGAATTATTACGGAAAAGGCGCACAGCCAGACCGGAATAGATATTCATCCAGGCGCGCAGATTGATGATGGATTCTTTATCGATCACGGAACCGGGGTGGTGATTGGTGAAACAGCGATCGTCGGTAAACGGGTGCGTATTTATCAGGCCGTGACATTAGGGGCCAAACGTTTTATCGCCGGTGATAATGGGCAATTGCAAAAAAACTACCCTCGCCATCCAATAATAGAAGATGACGTTGTTATTTATGCCGGCGCGACAATATTAGGGAGAATTACCATCGGTGCGCGCTCCAGCATCGGTGGAAATATCTGGCTGACCCGTGATGTTCCTCCGGATAGTAATGTACAGCAGGCCCGAGTACAGCAAAAAAATTTTAGCGACGGTGACGGGATTTAATCATTTTAATAATGAAATGCCAGTGCCAGCACAGATAAAATAGCAGCGTGATAACTATTATGAATTTGCTTGAAACGATTGGCGCTACGCCTTTAATAACGTTACCCTCCTTTGTTGCAGAGTTACCTGGCGTAACGCTGCTGGCAAAAGCAGAGTTTATGAATCCCAGCGGCTCGGTGAAAGACCGCGCGGCGAAAGCCATGGTGCTGGACGGGATTGCCCGGGGGTTATTAACGCCAGATAAAACTATTATTGATGCGACCAGCGGTAATACCGGAATTGCCTACGCGATGCTCGGTGCCGCGTTGGGGTATAAGGTCCGGCTGTATCTCCCTCAGAATACCAGCCCGGAGCGTAAAAAAATTATTCGTCAGTATGGCGCCACAATTGTGGAGACCGATCCGCTTGAAGGTTCTGATGGCGCATATATTGAAGTTCAGGCACAGGTTGCCGCACACCCGGAACGCTATTTTTATCCCGACCAATATAACAACCCCGTCAATCCAGAGACGCATTTCGCGACCACCGGAAAGGAGATCTGGGAGCAGAGCGGACAACAAATCACCCATTTTGTTGCCGGTATGGGCACGTCCGGCAGTTTTGTTGGCACTGCGCGGCGGCTGAAATTTGAGAATCCGCAGGTGAAAACCATCGCCGTACAGCCCGCTTCGCCATTCCACGGTATTGAAGGGACCAAGCATATGGGCAGCAGCATTAAACCAGGCATCCTCGACGAAACCCTGTTTGACGACATTATTTACGTCACCACCGAGGAGGCCTATGCGAGCGCGCGACGCCTCGCCCGGCGGGACGGTATTTTCGTCGGTATTTCATCCGGCGCCAATGTTGCCGCCGCTGCACGGCTGGCCCGCACCTTGCCGGCGGGATCGGTGGTCGTCACGCTGCTGTGTGATGTCGGCTCACGCTACCTGACAGACCCTTTCTGGAATGAAACCCATGATTGAATTGACATACGAAATCGCCAGGCAGATTGGCGCGGAAGGGGAAAAGACCTATCCCAATGAATGCTGCGGTGCGCTTTTTGGTCATTTATCCGCGCAGGGTGATGCCCGCGTGACGGCGATTTTCCCCATCGTCAATGCCCGAGAATCAGAAGAGCAATACCACCGGTTTGTCATCACCGCTGACGACGCGTTGAGGGCGGAACGCGCAGCGCTGGCTCAGGAGGTGGATGTCATCGGCTATTACCATTCGCATCCCGATCATCCGGCTATTCCATCGGAATATGACCGTGAACATGCGCTGCCGTTTTACGCCTACATCATCGTGGCGGTCGCGCAGCGGCAGGCGGGGGCGCTGACCAGCTGGCGGCTAACGCAGGACCGCCTGCGCTTTTTGCAGGAGGATGTGCACATCAGTTCATGACGTGAATAACAGGCACAACATTGCCGGAAACCAGAGCAAAACACGGAGAAATTATCACTATGGCATCGACATTACTGATTCCCACTGCGCTACGCGCTTTCACCGACGGCCAGGGGAAAGTGACCCTCGAAGGCCACACCGTTGGGCAGCTGGTCGCGGCGCTGGCGGAGCGATTCCCTGACATTCAGCCGCATCTGTATGACGACGAAGGGGCGTTGCGCAGTTTCATCAATCTGTATGTGGGAGAGCACAATATTAAAACTACCGGTGGCCTGGATACCCCGGTTAGCGACGGTGCGGAGGTGCTGCTGGTTCCCGCCATTGCAGGCGGAGCCGGGAAGGCATTATGAGCAGACCGAGCATTATCCCGGATGACCGTCTGACGGAACTGACGCATGCTGAAATAGCCCGCTACAGCCGCCATCTGCTGTTGCCGGAAGTCGGGCTTGAGGGGCAAAAGCGTCTGAAGGCCGCCCGCGTGTTGCTTATTGGCACCGGTGGGTTGGGTGCACCCGTGGCGCTTTATCTGGCCGCGGCGGGTGTCGGTAAGCTGGGGATTGTCGACTTTGATTTTGTCGATATCTCCAACCTGCAAAGGCAGATTATTCACAGTACCAAAGATCTCAACCGGCCTAAAGTCGCTTCGGCGAAAGACAAAATCAAAGCAATCAATCCCGAAATTCAGGTGGAGACCTACAACACTACCCTGAGCAGTAAAAACGCGCTCGAGATAATCCGCGAATATGACCTCGTGGTCGACGGTACGGACAATTATCCCACCCGGTATCTGATCAACGATGCCTGCGTTTTGCTGGGCAAGCCGCTGGTCTATGGCTCCATTTTCCAGTTTGAAGGACAGGCCAGCGTCTTTTATGCCGGTGAAGGGCCATGCTACCGCTGCCTTTATCCCGAACCCCCGCCGCCGGGGCTGGTTCCTTCCTGTGCTGAAGGCGGTGTTGTCGGTGTGTTGCCGGGGATTATCGGCACCATTCAGGCGGCGGAAGCGATCAAGCTTATCGTCGGCGGCAGCGAGAGCCTGATTGGCCGTCTGTTGCTCTTCGATGTGTGGCAGATGAAGCAACGTGAGCTGCGGCTGGAGAAAGATCCCGGCTGCCCGGTATGCGGTGAGCAGGCGTCGATTCATGAGCTTATCGACTACGAAGAGTTTTGTGGGCTGAAAGCCGATGAGGCAGAAGTGCCGGTTGAAAGCGTCACGGCGCTGGAGCTTCACGCCTGGATAGAGGAGGGAAAACCTCTGCAGCTGATCGATATTCGCGAACCTCACGAAAGGGCGATTGCAAAATTTCCTCAGGCAAAAGTGATGCCGCTGGGCCAGATAGTCAGACGTATCGATGAATTCGATCCGACTATCGATGCGGTATTTCTGTGCAAGATAGGGCAGCGCAGTATTTTCGCCATTCGGGCACTCCAGCGCGCAGGTTATCCGGGGCGCGTGATGAATTTAAAAGATGGCCTAAATGCCTGGGCGCGGGATGTCGATACCCGTTTGCCCCAGTACTAACCTTCAGCTCCACTCTTTCAAACACTAAGGAATTATCATGGCAGAACAAAAAGGCATTAATGCACTGGGGCGTGACGCCGCCTATCAATTAGCCAATGTGACCAAAACGGCTCCGCAATTTGCGGCAATTACTCCGCGCTGGGTCAGCCGTTTTCTCGATTATAAAGGTCTGGAGTCGGGGATTTATCGGGTGAACAAGGTCGTGGAGGGGGATACGCCGCTGGACATATTATGCAGCCAGGATCCCTCGCGCGTTGAGATACCTCAGGGCTATGTCGAATATCAGACCACGCCGCGTGAATACCAACTGGATTCAATTACGACCATTATTAACGTCGATACCAAAATCGCCGATCTCTACAGCTCGCCCTACGATCAGGCTTCAGAGCAAATTGCGCTGGCGATCGAAAGTCTGCGCGAACGCCAGGAAAGTCAGCTTATCAATAACGATGAATATGGATTGCTGAAAAATATTGCTGATTCGCAGCGTATTCAGACCCGTAAAGGTCGTCCAACGCCGGATGACCTCGATGAACTGCTGTCAAAAGTCTGGAAAGAGCCATCCTTCTTTCTCGCTCATCCGCGTGCGATCGCCGCATTTCAGCGTGAAGCCACGCGACGCGGCGTGCCGCCGGTCACGGTGAACTTGCATGGGGGGACTTTTATTCTGTGGCGCGGTATTCCGCTGATCCCTTCCGATAAACTGTTTGTTGATGGTCTGAAAAACCCGAAAAGCCAGAGCGGGAAAACCAATATTTTGCTGATTCGTTCCGGTGAAAGTAAACGCGGCGTACTGGGGCTTTATCAGGAAGGGCTGCCAAACGAACAGTCTCGCGGACTGTCGGTGCGCTTCCGGGGGATCGACGATAACGGTGTAGCCTCCTATTTACTCTCACTTTATTGCTCCGCGGCAATCCTGGCCGATGATGCCATTGCTGTACTGGAAGATGTTGAAGTGGGTGAATATTATGACTACGAGTAATGTATTAACGCTTCCCTATGCGCCCGGCGGGGGGCCGGGTGACGCGCCCTCCGCGCGCGATTACGGTCTGCCCGACGCGCGGGATCTGAGAGGGCTGCTGGACACCACGTCCAGGCCCTCGCGAGTCACCGAGGCCGCTTACGCACCGCGGGTGGTGCCATTGGGCCAGGAGAGCAGGGCGGATATCGCGCCTCGCGGGTTTGCGGCATTGCCTGCTTCCGGCTCCATACCTGCGCCGCTGGCGCGGGTTGGGCAGATCCCGGTTGAACGGATCCGGGCGGATTTTCCGATCCTTGCTGAACAGGTGGACGGTCATCCACTTGTCTGGCTGGATAATGCCGCAACGACCCAACGCCCGAAGCAGGTTATCGAGCGCATCAGCCACTATTATTTGCATGAGAACTCGAACGTTCATCGTGCGGCACATACGCTTGCCGCACGTTCCACTGATGCGTATGAAGCCGCGCGCGAGAAAGTGGCGCGCTTTATCGGCGCGCGCGGCCCGGAAAATATCATCTTCGTGCGCGGTACCACGGAAGGGCTCAACCTGATTGCGCACAGTTACGTGAAGCCGTTGTTACGGCCTGGGGATGAAATTATCCTTACGCAACTTGAGCATCACGCCAACATTGTACCGTGGCAACTGATTGCCCAGGAAACAGGCGCGACAATCCGCGTTGCACCGGTTGATGAGCACGGGCAACTGATCGTTGAGGAATATATCCGGTTGTTCAACGACAGAACCCGCTTTGTTTCTGCGACCCACGTTTCTAATGCGCTGGGTACCGTTACCCCGGTTCAGGAGTTGGTGCAAATTGCCCATCGTTTTGGCGTGCGTATCGCCATCGACGGCGCGCAGTCTATTTCGCATATCCCGACCAATGTGACGGCCCTGGATGCTGATTTCTTCGTCTTCTCCGGCCATAAAATTTTTGGACCTACCGGGATCGGTGTCGTATATGGCAAACAGGATGTGCTGGAAGAGGCCCGCCCGTATCAGGGCGGCGGGAATATGATCGCCGACGTGACCTTTGAGCTAACGCGCTATCAACCTTCGCCGAATAAATTTGAGGCGGGAACGGGCAATATTGCCGATGCCGTCGGTCTGGGGGCGGCGATCGATTATGTACTCTCGCTGGGGATAGAAAATATTGCACAATACGAGCATGCCTTACTGGAGTATGGGATCGCCAGGCTGTCGGCTATTCCTGGTCTGACGCTGGTGGGTACCGCGGCGAACAAAACCAGTGTTTTATCTTTCGTGCTGGCGGGTCACGACAATGAAGCCGTGGGGCGCTATCTCAGTCAGGTTGGTATTGCTGTGCGGGCCGGACATCACTGTGCACAACCGATCCTGCGTCATTTTGGTTATGAGAGTACCGTCCGGCCTTCGCTGGCTTTTTATAATACGCCGCAGGAAATTGATTTTCTCGCCGAACACGTTGCTCGATTTGCAGCGCGCTAATGAAGGATTACTCTTCGCAGGGAGAGATGAAAACGGA
>NZ_JBCNNS010000123.1:0-12935 GCF_039594335.1 Raoultella sp. | reverse complement strand
GGCCAGCGCGCAGTCGTTGCCAGCCGTGGCGCAGCAGGCGCCGGGCGGCATACAACGCTGAGTGCGGGGAGCGAGTTGCATTAAAAAAGTGCGCCATATCGCTACCGCCAGCGATGCCCATACCGGCTAGGCTGATGGTCTCCAGCGGTGGGCGCAGACGGTGCAGCCAGTCGCCAAGCAAGCGTCCGTCAAACGGTTGTGCCGTCACCGAACGCCCTCCCTGGGCGTAACCCGGCGACATGTGAAAATCCGGCATCTTACTGCCGGAGAGAAACTGTACCGCCGTATGGCGGCGGAAGAAGTCGATCATCTCCGGGCCCTGCTGCAGGAAGGTGAGCAGGCGGGCATCGGCGGGCTGGCCGTCCATTTCGTGCTGCAGATAGGTTAGCGGCGCTTCCTCTTCCTCCTGGATGCCCTCTTCGCGGGCGAGAGGATTGCGCGGTATCCACAGCCAGCCGCCTGACCAGGCGCTGGTGCCGCCAATGACCGACTCTTTTTCGGCCAGCAGGACGCTGGCGCCCTTGAGGGCGGCGGTCACCGCGGCAGAAAGCCCCGCCGCGCCGGAACCGACGACCAGCAAATCCACCTTTTTATGCCCGCTCATCTCCGGTCCCCTATTGCAGTGGTGAAAAATCAACGGGACGCAGCAGCACTGACTCCAGCCGCTCAACGGCCGCCAGTTCGCGGTTTTTACGTGAGAAGGTTAGCCAGCGTTCGTCCTGCGCCATACTCGCCCGGCGTACCAGGCGATCGTCGAGGCTCTCGTAAGCCCAGATATGCACCACCTGATTCACCACGCCGATTTCGGTGAAGAAAAAGCCTATCAGTTTGCCGAGGTGCTCGGTCTGTACGGCGTAAGCATCGCTTTTGTACAGCGCCAGCCAGTCGGCCATTTTCAGCGGATTGAGGGTGTAGGTGCGTTTTTCATAGATCATGGTGTTTCTCCTGGTTATGGGGTCTGTTGTTGTGCCATATGACGAGCAGAGAGATAGCCGAAGGTCAGTGCCGGGCCGAGTGTAATGCCGGGACCGGGGTAGGTGCCCGCCATCATCGAGTCCATATCATTACCCACGGCATACAGGCCTTTGATCGGCTGACGTTGTTGATTAAGGACCTGGGCATTTTCGCTGGTGACCAGTCCGCGCGACGTGCCGAGATCACCGGTATAGAGGGTGATGGCATAAAATGGAGCGTTGAGCAGCGGGGCATTGCAGGCGTTTGGCTGGTGGCCCGGATCACCCATCGCGCGGTTATAGCTGTTGCCGCCTTTGGCAAATTGCGGATCTTCTCCCTGCGCGGCGTCGCGGTTGTAGCGGGCGACTGTCCCGGCGAGCGCTTGAGCGTCAAGCCCCAACTGCCGGGCAAGCTGGGCGAGGGAGTCCGCTTTGAGCAGATAGCCGGCCTTGATCAGCGCATCGTTGTTCACCGGCGCGGGTCGCGCAAGGCCGAGACCGTAGCGTTTCATCGCCAGGGCATCGCAGATCAGAAAGCAGGGGGCGTTTTCGGGTTGGCTTTGCATGGCGCTGGCGAAGTGGTGGTAAGAGTTTGATTCGTTGACGAAACGCTCTGCCTTTTGGTTGACGGCGATAACGCCCGGCTTGGCCCGGTCGGTGACCAGATGCGGGAAGCGCTCTTCGCGCCCGTCGGCGTGGCGCAGTACCGAGACCGGCGCCCAGAAAAAATTGGACGACAGGTCGGCTCCTTCGCAGGCATTGAGTGCGCTGGCGAGACGGAATGCGGCACCATCATTGGCGGCCGGCGACATGGAGTAATGCTCGCGGGTATGCGGCCGGTAGCGTGCCGCCAGCTCGCCTGAGGCAAAGCCGCCAGCGGCCAGCACGACGCCGCAGTGCGCTTGTAAGGTCTCTTGTTGTCCGTTGCATTCAATATTGACGCCGGTGACTGCGCCTTCGTGCGCAATCAGAGAAAGGACGTTGACGTTGAGCCGGAGCGTCATGCCTTTGCGTAGCGCCACGGTGGCCATGCGGGCAATCAGGGCGTTGCCCATCGCCAGCCGGGTGCCACGCGGGTGGCTGATGCGATCGCGCGCGTAGCGCAGCAGCAGTTTCGCGCAGTGCGATAACGAGCGCAGCGAGCGGCGCATGTCCAGAAAATGCTGGATATCCACGCGGTTGACCATCATGCCACCAAATAACAGCATCCCTGGCGGGGGAGAGCGCAGATCGCGAAAGCGATCGCCGAGCTGGCGCCCGTCGTACTCGACAACCTCCAGCGCGCGCCCGCAATCCACGGCACCCGGCTCATCAGGATAATAGTCCGGTGAGAGGGGGCGCAGACTGTACTTCACCGCACCTTCTTTTTCGAGGAACGCCAGCGCCTCGCGCCCGGAAGCGACAAACGCATCGACGATGTCCGGACGATAGTTCTGTTCGCCGATGATCGTTTTCAGGTAGGTTTTGATCGCCTCCGTCGCGCCGCTTTTCCCCTCAGCGCGTGCCTGATCGGTATCGTTGATCCATACCGCGCCGCCGGAAATAGCCGAGGTGCCGCCAAACTGCGGCGCTTTTTCCAGCATCAGCACCGACAACCCTTTGCAGCAGGCGGTGACCGCGGCGGCAAACCCGCCGGCGCCACTGCCGATGACAATCACATCCCAGCTTTTCATGCCGCAGCCCCTTGTTCCTGCGGGATGGCTCCGATGAACTGCCCCATGAGTTTCATCTGCGCCAGCGCCATTTCGGGGCCGGTTTGTACCACGCAGTCGCGCGCCTGCGCAAAAGCCAGCAGCGGCGTGATCGCCGGCGCGGTAACGACGTCCGCGACGTGGGTTGTCGGGCTGAGGGTCTCCAGTAAAGCCTGCGGCAGTGGCAGAGGATCGAAGTTTGCCATCCCGGCCGGGGAGCCGTTTACCAGCAGATCAAGGCCACTCAGGGTGTCGGGCAGCGTAGTGAGATGAACCTGTGGAAAATGGGTCGCGAGACGGTTATGTAGCAACTGTAATGTGGTCGGATTCTGGTCGTGTAGCGCCAGCTGACGAATACCGGCTTCACACAGCCCCCAGGCGATGGCGCTGCCGACGCCGCCGCAGCCGGAGAGCAGCGCTGTCTTCCCTTCAGCCTGAAAACCGTGGGCCGCCGCGGCCAGAGAGAAGCCGACGCCATCCAGCATATCGCCCTGCAGACGGCCATCCGCCAGCTTGCGAATGACATTCACCGCGTTGAGATGGCGGGCGCGCGGCGTTAATTCATCAACCAGCGCGGCGGCGCGCTGTTTGTGCGGCACGGTGACCAGCACACCGCTCATGTTCTGCCATCCGCGTAACGCCAGCAAATAATCCGCTACCGCTTCCGGGGCGATATCGACCGGGATCATGACGCTGTCCATCTGCTGGTCGGCGAAGTAGCGGTTGAAGTTCTCCGGTGATTTAACCTGAGTAATCGGATGGCCGATAACGGCAACGACCTGCGTGAATCCACTGACCATTTCAAACCTCATTTGTTAAATGAATGTTGTGAAAGTATTTCAGCGGAACCTGAGAGCGACAACGCAGAATTCGGACGTATTGGTTGTTAATCGCACCACCACTGCGATAATCGCAGTGAATCGATGGTAATGTTGCAGAAATGTGAGCTGATATGCAAAACACAATACATCCGCGCGATTTGATAGTCGGTCTGCAAAAAGGACTGGCCTTGATTCAGCTTTTTTCCAAAGATTTTCCCCGGCTGACCGTACCTCAGGCGGCGAAAATGAGCGGCCTGACGCAGAGTGCGGCGCGACGTTTTCTGCTGACGTTGCTGCACGAGCGCTATGTGCAGACCGACGGTCGCTCTTACTGGCTGACGCCAAAAGCGCTGCGCCTCGGTCAGGCGTATGTCGATTCGGCACAGTTTCCGCGCATGGTTCGACCCATCGTTGAGTACATTGCCAGCCGGACGGAAGAGCATGCGTCGGTGGGCGTGGTTGATGAAGATGAACTGGTGTATATCGCGCGCAGCAAACATACGCCGTTTAACTCGACCTCGGTGAGGTTAGGGGAGCGGGTGCCGATATTTTGCACCGCCGGCGGGCGGCTCTGGCTGGCATCGCTGCCGGAAGACGAGTGTGAGGCGATTCTGCGGCGTATTAAGCGTGAGCAACGCACGCCGTATACGGTGACGGACGTGGCGTTGCTGATGGAGAAAATTGCTCTGGTGCGACGCCAAGGGTTTGCCGCTATCGAGCAGGAGTTTGAAATTGGCATGCTGGTTCTGGCGGTGCCCTTATCCGACAGGGAAGGGGTGTACTGGGGGGCGTTGAGCCTGACCTCTCACCAGTCGCGGACTTCGCTGGAGGCGTTGTGTCGCGACCATTTGGATCTGCTCTATAGCGCGCAGGCGATGCTGGTGGGGTAACTCTGCGGCAATAAAAAACCCCGCCGGAGCGGGGTTGGTCAGAGCGACAATCTTATCTGACGTAGGCCAGCAGATTGTGTGAATCCGGCACCATAAAGTCGACGGACATCATCACCGACAGCGCGGTAATGGCGACGATAGAAAAGACGAACAGCTTACGCGCCCAGACTTTGTCATCCGCCACTTTGTAACCGCGCAGCGCCATCCCCAGCCACCAGACGCTCACCGCGGCCGCAACGACCAGGTATTTGTACCCGGCGTAGCCGCCCAGAGAGAGCATCAGCGTGGCGACAGCAAAAGCCACGATGTACAGCGTAATGTGGTTTTTGGCCACGGAAATGCCTTTCACCACCGGCAGAACCGGAATGTTCGCCGCCTGATAATCCTTGAAGCGGAAAATCGCGATGGCGTAGGAGTGAGGCATCTGCCAAAGGCTGAAGATAGCCAGCAGAATTGCCGCGCCACTATCGAAATTACCGGTTACCGCGCAGTAGCCAATCACCGGCGGCGCAGCGCCGGAGAGAGAACCAATCAGCGTACCGTAGACGGAGTGGCGTTTCATGTACAGGCTGTAGACGCCGACATAAACCACGAACCCCATCACCCCCAGCCAGCAGGCCAGGGGATTAGCGCCAAACCACAGGAGCATGAAGCCAGCAATACCCAGCACGGTGGCGTATACCAGCGAAACTTGTGGCGAGATCAACCCTTTGACCAGCACCCGGTTTTTCGTCCGTTCCATCTTACGATCGATGTCACGGTCGATGTAGTTGTTGAATACACAACCCGAGGCGACCACCAGGGACACCCCAAGGAGCGTCCATGCAAACAGCGGATAGTCGATGTGACCCTTGGAGGCCAACAGGAAACCGCCGATCACGGAGATCAGGTTGCCAAAAATGATGCCAGGTTTCGTTACTTGCAGGTATTGCTTAAACATACTTGCCGCTCTTAGTGCATCATCATGTTGTAGTTCAGGTTCCACATAATCCAGATGGAGCCAACAACAACGATAGCAATGATGATTACGGTGAAGATAAACGCGGTCAGGTTCCAACCTTCGTCAGACTTGCTGTTCATGTGCAGGAAGTACACCAGGTGTACCACAATCTGCACCACAGCAGTGACCAGGATAGTTCCCAGAATAGCCGCATGCGATGCGGAGCCACTCATAACCATTGCAAACGGAATCACCGTCAGAATGATCGACAGGACGAAGCCTGTCATGTAGCTCTTTACGCTGCCGTGAGAAGCGCCGTTATGATCGCTAGAATGACTCATTACATTGCCCCCATCAGATAAACAACCGAGAACACACAGATCCACACCACGTCCAGGAAGTGCCAGAACAGGCTCAGGCACATAATACGGGTGCGGTTAGTTGGGGTCAGGCCGCGACGCGAAACCTGGACCATCAGCACCGCCATCCAGATCAGACCAGAGGTGACGTGCAGACCGTGAGTTCCGACCAGCGCGAAGAACGCGGACAGGAAGCCGCTGCGATCCGGGCCCATACCTTCAACAATCAGGTGATGGAATTCATAGAGTTCCATCGCGATGAACCCTGCCCCGAAGAGGAAGGTCAGCGCCAGCCAGGAAACGACCTGGCTTTTGTTGTTTTTGTACATGGCGATAGCCGCCATGCCGTAGGTGATGGAGCTGAACAGCAGCAGCGCGGTTTCAACCAGAACAAACGGCAGCTCGAAAATATCTTTACCGGTCGGTCCGCCAGCCGTGCCGTTCACCAGAACGGCATAGGTAGCAAACAGCGTGGCGAAGATAATGCAGTCGCTCATCAGGTAGATCCAGAAGCCGAATACTTTCATCGGCCCTGTATCGTGGTGCCCGTGTTCGTGCGCGTGGGCGTTATGCGCAAGAGTATCAGTTGCCATTTTTCAGCCCTGCTTTGTTAATCTCATCGAAATGCTGATTTTCCAGTTTTTCGACTACTGCAACCGGCACGTAGTAATCCACGTCCTCGTCAAAGCTCTTAATAATCCAGGTCACCAGGATACCGACGAAGCTTGCAATCGCCATCCACCAGATGTGCCAGATCATCGCGAAACCAAACACCGTTGCGAAAGCAGCAATAACGATGCCCGCGCCGCTGTTTTTCGGCATATGGATCTCTTCATAGCCGGCCGGTTTCTTATACGCTTCGCCTTTTTCTTTCATTTCCCAGAACGCGTCACGCTCGTGAACGACAGGAACGATAGCAAAGTTGTAGAACGGCGGCGGAGAAGAGGTTGCCCACTCCAGAGTACGGCCGCCCCACGGATCACCGGTCAGGTCGCGGTTCTGATCGCGATCGCGGATAGACACGTAGAACTGAATCAGCTGGCAGAGGATACCGCAAGCAATCAGCGCCGCACCGCATGCCGCAACAACCAGCATCGGGTGGAATTGCGGGTCAATCTGCTGGCTCAGGCGACGGGTCATCCCCATGAAGCCCAGCACGTACAGCGGCATAAATGCCACGAAGAAGCCGATGATCCAGAACCAGAAGGCGCGTTTGCCCCAGGTTTCGTTCAGCGTGAAGCCGAAGGCTTTCGGCCACCAGTAGGTCAGGCCAGCAAAGCAACCGAATACCACACCGCCGATAATAACGTTATGGAAGTGGGCAATCAGGAACAGACTGTTGTGCAGGACAAAGTCCGCGCCCGGTACCGCCAGCAGAACGCCGGTCATACCACCAACAGAGAAGGTCACGATGAAGCCGATAGTCCACAGCATGGCTGAGTTGAAGACGATACGGCCCTGGTACATGGTAAACAGCCAGTTGAAGATCTTCACCCCGGTCGGGATGGCGATAATCATGGTGGTAATACCGAAGAAGGCGTTGACGTTCGCGCCGGCACCCATAGTGAAGAAGTGGTGCAGCCAAACGATGAACGACAGAACAGTAATACACACTGTTGCCCATACCAGCGAGGTATAGCCAAACAGACGCTTACGCGAGAAGGTTGCGGCGATTTCGGAGAAGACCCCGAAGACCGGCAGAACCAGGATGTACACTTCCGGGTGGCCCCAGGCCCAAATCAGGTTGATGTACATCATCATGTTGCCACCCATATCGTTGGTAAAGAAATGGGTGCCCAGGTAGCGGTCCAGGGTCAGCAGCGCGACGGTGACGGTCAGGATTGGGAAGGAGGCGATAATCAGGATGTTGGCGCACAGGGATGCCCAGCTAAATACCGGCATCTTGAACATTGTCATGCCAGGGGCACGCATCTTGATAATCGTTACAAAGAAGTTAATACCGGTTAACGTCGTACCGATACCGGATAGCTGGAGAGCCCAGATCCAGTAATCGACCCCAACGCCCGGACTGTACTCGATTCCCGACAGCGGCGGATAGGCCAGCCAACCGGTCTGTGCGAATTCACCAACGCCCAGAGACAAGTTAACCAGAATCACGCCCACAACGGTGAACCAGAAGCTCAGGTTGTTGAGGAACGGGAAGGCAACGTCACGCGCACCGATCTGCAGCGGAACCACGAGGTTCATCAGACCGATAACAAACGGCATCGCTACGAAGAAGATCATGATAACGCCGTGGGCGGTAAAGATCTGATCGTAGTGGTGAGGTGGCAGGAACCCTGCTTCCCCGGCCGAGGCCAGCACCTGCTGGCTACGCATCATAACGGCGTCAGCAAAGCCACGCAGCAACATCACGATTGCTACGATGACATACATGATACCGAGTCTTTTGTGGTCAACCGAAGTCAGCCACTCATTCCAAAGGTAGGACCACTTACCGAAGTAAGTGATTGCCGCCAGAAGCGCCAGTCCCCCGATGATAATCGCAGCCACCGTAACCACAATAATGGGTTCGTGGTAGGGCACTGCATCCAGTGTAAGTTTTCCGAACATCGTTTTCTTCCTCGGCCCCTTAGTGAGCGGTTTCCGCGTGGCTCATGTCCATGCCTTCCATCCCTTCGTGCGCTGCGTGCTCGCCTTCAGGTTGGGACATATCCATGCTCTTGCCATGAGACATAAATTTGTTCACAACATCTTTAAACAAATCTGGTTTCACGTCAGAGAAGTATTCCACTTTGTTGTATTCGCTAGGCGCAGCCAGTTTGTCGAACGTTTCCATGGAGTCCATGGCGTTCGCAGACTGTTTGGCTTTCGCTACCCACTGATCGAAGGTTGCACGATCCGGCGTGGCGATAGCTTTGAACTTCATTCCTGAGAAGCCCGGGCCGCTATAGCTGGCGGAGATACCGTCATAAGTACCAGGTTCGTTCGCGATGAGGTGCAGTTGAGTCTGCATACCGGCCATTGCGTAAATCTGGCTACCTAAACGTGGGATAAAGAACGAGTTCATCACGGAATTGGAGGTCACTTTGAAGTGTACCGGTACGTTCGCCGGGAAAGCGATTTCGTTGACGGTAGCAATACCTTGTTCCGGATAGATGAAGAACCATTTCCAGTCCATCGAAACAACTTCGATAGTGATGGGGTTTTCATCGTGAGCAAGTGGTTTGCTCGGCTCTAATGCGTGAGTTGTTTTCCAGGTCAGAACGGCCAGGAACAGGATGATCAGAATAGGAACCGTCCAGACCACCGCTTCAACTTTGTTGGAGTGTGACCAGTTCGGGCTATACTTCGCATCTTTATTGCTCGCACGATACTTCCAGGCAAATCCTACTGCCATCAAGATGGCGGGAATAACGACAATCATCATCAGGCCAAAGGCCGTCAGTATCAGAGAACGTTGCTCCAGTCCAATCTGTCCTTTTGGGTCTAGGAGCGCAGAATCACAACCACTGAGTAATACAGTACCTGCGATTAATGACATCCATCCCAAACTTTTATTGTATTTCCTAAGTCTCATTGAACGACCTCAATTCCACGGAATTTGGTGGCGCTTAAAGTGTACGGGCATTTTACGGGAAGGTTGCATTACTGTAAACATGATTGGGGCTGTGTCAGTTCTGTGTTAGTGGGTTCTGCTCGCTTTGTCACATATGTAACCGAGTGTGACGTTGGGGCTTGCAAAGCCCGCTATATGTAGGATCTATAACGAAAGAGATAAGAATGTATTGGCTTATAGAAGAATGAGTATAAACACTCGAAAAACAACACAACTAATTAACAATTAATTATCAAATAAAAGACATTGCGAAGTGGCGATATTAAATCGGTTTTGCTGAATCGGTTAAATTATTTAATGTTTTGAATAAAAGTTGTCAATAACTTCCAAAAATGTAAAGCGCACAAAACAACAAATGAAAAATGAACAATATAAAATCGTTAATAAGCCGTTATAATTACGATCAGTGATTACAACGGCTAATAACACTGGAATTGCACGTTAAATCAGCGCTCTCTTCCGTAACGCCAGATAATCAAGCAGACTTCCGAGCACAACGCCGGAGATGGCCGTGACGGCCGCAATTTCCAGCAACGTGGGCAGGAAGGAAAAAGAGGTGAAGTCGAGGGCATTGAGTATCAGCAACAACAGCCATACGCCCAGCATCAGCGAGCCCGCAGCCAGAATCAGCAGCGCCAGCGCATAAGTCTGCGGATAGGTCGTGCGCGGGATAAAGCTGCCGGTGCGTTGCGTGTACTCCAGAGTTTGTCGGCAAAGCAGCAGGAGCAGAATTCCCGGGACGGCGGCAAAGACAGAGAACAGATAAAACGTTGGCCAACCGTGAGCTTCGACGAACCAGCCGGCAATCGGCCCGACGTACACGCGACCAACAGCCGATAGCGCGGACAGTAAAGCAAACTGGGTGGCGGAAAATGATTTATTACACAGCGTCATTAGCAGGGCGACAAATGCCGCCGTGCCCATACCGCCACACAGGTTTTCGAAAAAGACCGCCGTCGCCATGGAGTAAAGATGTTTATCGGTAATCGACAGCAGCCAGTACCCGGCATTGGATACGCCCTGCAGCACGCCGAAAATCAACAGGGCGCGAAACAGGGTGAGGCGCTGCATTAATATGCCGCCGTAGAGTGCGCCAACAATCGTCGCGAAAAGTCCCAGCGTTTTATTGACCATTCCGACCTCACCAGCATCAAAACCAACCCCGCGAATCAAAAACGTGGTGGTCAGACTCATCGCAAAGGCATCGCCGAGCTTATAAAGGACGATTAACAGCAGGATCAACCAGGCGTTGTTGCGTCCGAAGAAATCGCGCAGCGGTTCGGCGACCGCCTGCTCGAGGCTTTTCGGTACCGGAATGACATCACTCGGTT
The DNA here is from genome assembly GCF_039594335.1 of Raoultella sp. Classification (NCBI taxonomy): domain Bacteria; kingdom Pseudomonadati; phylum Pseudomonadota; class Gammaproteobacteria; order Enterobacterales; family Enterobacteriaceae; genus Klebsiella; species Raoultella sp. Next base: position 2,370 of record NZ_JBCNNS010000123.1, on the reverse strand, counting down.
CTGGCGCCATCAAGGTGGCGATAATACAGGGGATCAGCAGCACGGCCATCAGCCAGTACATTCCCTGCCAGCCGAGCCAGCGGTCCGCCAGCCATAGCGCCAGACCGCCGGATACCAGCATCCCCAGGCGATAGCCCAGCACGCTGATGGCCGCACCTGCGCCACGCTCCTCGGCTGGCAGCACATCGGTTTTCCATGCGTCGAAAACGATATCCTGCGATGCGGAGCAGAAGGCGATAACGACGGCTAATGCTGCCATCCAGCGGAGCTGGGTTGCGGGCTCAAGGAACCCCATGGCGGCAATGGCGATAAGCAGCAGAAACTGTGTGGTCAGCAGCCAGCCGCGGCGCCGGCCAAGAAACGGCGGCGTGTAGCGGTCCATTAACGGCGACCAGAGAAATTTAAAGACGTAGGCCTGACCAACCAGCGAGAAGAAGCCGATCGTTTTCAGATCGATATTTTCAACGGTCATCCACGCCTGAAGCGTGCCGGAGGTCAGCGCGAGAGGTAAACCGGAAGCAAACCCAAGGATCAGCAAAATAGCTGATTTAGGCTGCTGGAAAATGCGTAAGTAGTGGTTAGACATGGCTTATGGCGCAAACCCGGCCTCAGGCCGGGTTTGCTTAACGATCAACGCGCGTTTTGCTTGATGAAATCATGAATGCTGGTGTCCTGCGCCATATCGGCGATGGTATCGGTCAGGACGCTGTTCACCGCATTGGCGATATTCTGGTTGGAGGCCTGGAAGGCGCCTTCAACAGAGTAGCTTGCGCGATAGTTTTTGGTCATTTTGGTGCCGTTAGCGGCGGTGGCGATAATCGCGATATCTGCCTTCGTCGCGATGTTGTATCGCACGTTGCCCTGTGAAACGTCGGCATACAGTTTATTCACGATGATCTGCAAATCGACCGCGCCGTTCGGCCCAATCATATAACCGCGGGCGGTCATTTGTTTTTCCAGCACTTCCTGCAGCAGGAAGCGCAGATCGCGGGAAGCGGTCAGCGTGACCTGCTGGTTATCGCGGGTGACCTTCGCCAGCGCCTGATCCGGACGCTGATCCGCACCGTTAATACTGACGGTGACGCCCATCAGGCTTGGGTCCTGCTGTGGCAGGCTCATTTTCGGCGATACATCAATGGTGGTCGGAGGCGTCGCGCATCCTGCCAGCATAAACATCGCGACCAGCGGAAAAAGAATTTTCTTAAACATGTTCAGGGTCTCAGCGCATGGTGTTGTTATACCCGTCATACTTCAAGCAACAGTTGCGTTAGCGGCTCTTGTTCGCCCTCATCACTCACTTCAGCAAGCACCTGAGGACTTTCCCGTTTGTAGCCTTTCCGTCGCTCAAATTTATTTGGGGTCATTGAGGGAATTACCGCCATCATAACATCGCCAACGGCGAGGGGAAGTAGCTACGCATGTAAATTCATCGCGTTGTTCATTTTATCGCCGCCCCCCATTTTTATCGCGATTCTGGCGGGTGTTGTGGGGGAGAGTGTGAGTAAACTTGATACTTTTGAATGAAAATATCACAGGAATGCTAATTTTTTGTTGTTTTCCCCTAATGGAAACGGTAAAAGCGGCTAACATTTAAAAGGAATGGCGGCATCTCAGCGTTGTCGGAGGAGAGAATTCATGATGATACGTGAACAGATCGAAGCAAAACTTAGGGCAGCGTTCGACCCCGTGTATCTCGAAGTCGTGGATGAAAGTTATCGCCACAATGTCCCGGCTGGCTCTGAAAGTCATTTTAAAGTGGTGTTGGTGAGCGATCGTTTCACCGGTGAGCGTTTTCTGAACCGTCACCGGATGATCTACGGTACGCTGACTGAGGAGCTGTCGAACACTGTGCATGCGCTGGCGCTGCATACCTATACGATTAAAGAGTGGGAAGGACTTCAGGACACGGTCTTCGCGTCTCCTCCTTGTCGCGGCGCGGGAAGTATCGCCTAGAAATCGTATTTGCAACCGCGGGAACTTTTCCAGTATGTTGCGTGAAGATTTATCAAAAAACGGCCTGCGGGCCGTTTTGTTTTGTCTGAAAATGTGCGCAGTGGGTACTTTTGAAGGCAAATTTGCGCGGGAAATGTGAAAAATGCCGCAGCAGTGGGCGACAACCGTTCTCGACTCACAAAAGTGATGCCGCTATAATGCCGCGTCTTATATGAATGTCTTCGGGATGATTCTGGCGACAGGGAATGTGTTTCTGATTGAAGAGGGCATCCCGGTTCTGCGAAGCAACGTACACGCGCTTCCAGAGTTGACCGAGCACTGTGATTTTTTTGAGGTAACAAGATGCAAGTTTCAGTTGAAACCACTCAGGGCCTTGGGCGCCGTGTAACGATTACTATCGCCGCTGACAGCATCGAG
>NZ_JBCNNS010000122.1:0-12974 GCF_039594335.1 Raoultella sp. | reverse complement strand
CCCGAAAATAACCGTTACGCGCGCATGTCAGTTCCTGGGACACAGCAGACAGGCATGGTATCAGGACAACGCAAGGCGCAGAAAACGACAGGAACACCATGCTCAGGTTCTTGAGTTTGTTGCCCGCGTCAGGTGTCGTCAGCCGCGAACCGGTACGCGTAAACGTCAGATGGTTACGACGGCTACCAGAATGTGCTGGCTGAGCGAGTCAACGGGATACTGAAAAATGAGCTGTTACTCTCGCGTCCAGCAGACCTGGCGCAGGCCAGAACGATGGTAAAAGAATCCGTGGCAATTTATAACCATGAGCGGCCACCTCTGGTCCTGAAATACAAAACGCCCGATGATGTTCATCAGGCGTTTTACAGACAAAAAACTGTCAACCTATAGCAGGACTCGTCACAGGGGCTATCATAAAGACGCAACAAAGCGCATGATTGGCGTGTACACCTACGTGTACCCCATGAGATTTCTTTTTTGTTAGGTGTACAAACTCGATGTGTACCTGACGATTTAAGAGTGTACACCCGACTTATTCCAGGTATTCGCAAATGCCAAAACTCACAGACATGCAGATCCGCGCGTGGATAAAAAGCGGCGAAAGATTTGAAGGTCGCTCTGATGGTAACAGGCTTTAAAGCCTATCGTCTCCGAGTTCTCAACCGCATGGCTGTAAACGCCGAAAGCATGAAGAACTACGGAATGACGGCCAATATTCTGGAGCAGGCCGCCAAGGAGGTTGGCGGAATGTACGCCAGCCGGCTCAATTTTGAGCCGGCCAGCAAAAGCAGAAGTAACGCTCAGGCTAGGGCAGCAGAGCTCAACCCACAGGAAGCCGCTGACGCCTACAAAAAGATGATGAAGTGAATACACTGGCGAGATAATGTTGGTTCACCTCGCTAAATGTTGGTTCAAAATCAGGTAGTGTTGGTTCAATTTTTTGAAAAATATTAAAATAAAACAATGGTCTTTACGTTTTGAGGCAACTGAACCAACCGAACCAACGCATTTTGCATGTATATAGAGAAATTTTTCAAACTAGGCCAAAATGTTACCTTGATGAGGATTATTGTTTTGTAATAATGAGGACAAAATGAAAGGACTTCTCACTCTCCTGCTGCTGCTTAGTATTCCAGTAACATATGCTGCCGAATCACAGTCTATCAAACCTCTCATTACCCCTGTTTATCCAGCTAAAGCCGCCAAAAAAGGGATCCCTGGCAAGGTCAAAGCGCAATTTGACGTAGATGCTAATGGCCTTGTGACAAACATCCAGCTATTAAGCCCAGATCCCTCCGGAATGTTTGATAATGAGATCAGGCAAGTAATGAAAAAATGGCGATTCGTCAAAGGGAAGCCCTCCAGCGGCAACATTTTAACGATCAAATTCTCCCCTGCTGGCACTTCCGAAGAAGTTCCAAAACCAAACCAACCGGGTAGTATTCAAAGCAAGGAAGTCCCTTTTAGATAAGGGAGGGAACGAACAGCTATGGGGTAACTTTTTAGGGGATGCTTCAGGAGTAAGGATGAAAAAAATAATGATGTTGGTCATTCTGACCATTTTTACAAGTAGTTGTACGCCGCTTCATCCTTCTGACTGCCATAAGACTACAGCACTAGGAAGTTGTAGCTCGGGGCGATTCACCGATGATGATGAATACGGCAAACAGGCCAGTGCTATCAAAGTATCCATTGAGTCACAGTTACGCGACCGTTACGCATGGAGCGGTAAAAAATGCAGGATACATATGAGTTTTAGCTATAATGGAAAACTTAACAGTATTACCACGAGTGAAGGTAACAAGCAGTATTGTGCAGCACTGGTTGAGGCTGCCAATCGGGCTGCTTTTCCACCTTTTACCGATAAGAAAATCTATGATGTTTTTTCTCAGTCCCGATTTGATATGAAAGGCGAATAATATTAAGCATCATTAAAAATGATGTACACAGGGGTGTATACAAAAATAGTTTTTTGTTTGTTATTTCATTATATATCAATGCATTTAAACGCTTGATTAAACATATCAAGAAAAGCAAATAAGCTATTTGCCAGCACGAAAATCATAAAGCCCGCATCTGCCGGGCTTTTTTGTCAGGTCAGGGCGGGGAATTCCGGGATTAGGGGGCGATTGGCTCGCTTATCACCGATGACAGTAATAATCGGGTATAGGGGTGACGCGCCTGTTGAAATATCTGCTCGACGCTGCCGGTTTCGACAATTTCACCGGCTCATCGCATACCAGCAGGTCGGGCTCGCTTGCCAGTGCCTGGGCAATGGACACGCGTTGCCGCTGGCCACCGGAAAGAGAAACAGGGCGGCGTGACAGCAGCTCAGGGTTCAGCCCGACCAGAGAGAGTAGCTCCTCGATCCGCTGCTGACGTTGACGGGCGCTGAGGCGAAAATGCAGCCGCAATGGTTGTTCAAGCAGCTGTTCAACGCTGTATTGAGGATCGAATGAACCAAGTGGGTCCTGCACAAAAGTGTACAGCTTGTTATCATTGCTGACTTCTCAACGTTCCGCCAGCCAGGGCGTAAAGTGGTTATCTTCAGCCTGCCCAACCAGTGAATCAAGCACATTGCGGGTCACTAACGCGGCGACGGAATAGGCGGTGGTTGACGGGTCGATAGTGGGCGTATCGCTACTCAGCGCGACATGCAGTATGCCACCAGCCACGGGTTTATCATTGACATCGTTTACCGCCCATGCCGCGGTGCAAAAGCGTCAATCCTGATATCGCGATGGCGCTGGGATGAAACCAGCGGCTCGTTAAAAACGATATTCTCTCACTCGCATTCCTTTATTATTGCCGGATCTATTGGGGTTGCATCTTAGTGAGTGGCAAAGGGGCTGTAAAAGAACAAAAAATCATTCTTATTGCCAGCCAGAACATTTAAACCGGCGCCTTATCGCGTTTTAAACTGAGAGTGAGGGGTAACCGAACCAGGGCTGGGGGAGAGAAAATGACTTCACGCTGAGCAACGCGTTAAGCAACTGCTGTCGATATTTAAGATCTGAACCGTATTGCAGAACCAGCATATTGTTAATGCTATGCATTCAGATATTATTTAAAATCAGTCGCTATTTACCTTGTTAGATTTTTAACTCAATGAAAACGGCGGAGAATATCCTCGTGATCGATATCCGGAGAAAATAATGGAACTCAACTGCCCGGTCTGTGGAAAAACACTCTCAAGCGCGGACAGCGGTGCGCATTGTGAAAGTTGCAATATGGACTTTGCACTGGAAGCCCGCTGCCCGGATTGCCATAAGCCGCTGCAAGTGCTGAAGGCCTGCGGTGCGGTAGATTATTTCTGCCAGAACGGCCACGGGCTGATTTCCAGAAAGCGTGTCGAATTTGTGCCGCTGGCGTCTTAATCGCAAACGCAGCCTTCACCTTTCTGCCAGAGTTCAACCAACGACGGTGGGGCGTCCTCTTCCGGAATCAGCACAATGATGTCGGTATACTGCGCCTGATTGTGCTGCGCCTGGAAAATCTGAATACGAAAATAGCGCCGATCGCCGCAGCCCGGAGAATTGGCTTGCCCTGGCGGCAAGCCGAACGAAAATGACTGCTGCAGAATGTCCTGGATGCGCTGGCGTTGCGTCTGCGTCAGTGATGACAACGTGATTCTGCGTTGTCCGCTTAACCCGGGAATAAACGCGAAGCCGCCTTCTCGCGCCAGCTCTATTACGGCATCATCAGTCAGTTGCGGTACCTTCATTTACAGCACCCCTACGGTTTTCCACGCCTGTTTGATAGCCGCCGCCGTCGCTGTGCCGGAGCGTTTTTCGCCATGTGTGATGGTTAACTGAGCAAAATCCGCGAAATCCGCATCCTGTTTCAACGCGCGATCGCAGACGGCGTCATACCAGGCGTAACCGGCTTGTTCCCAGGCAAAGCCGCCCAGATCGCTGGCAGCAAGATAGAAAGCGTGATTAGGTATACCTGAATTCAGATGAACGCCACCGTTATCCTGCCGGGTGTGGACAAAATCTTTCATATGGGCAGGCTGCGGGTCTTTCCCCAGCAGCGGATCGTCATAAGCGCTACCGGGGTGTGACATTGAACGTAACCCTTTCCCCTGGATCCCCTTGGCTAACAGCCCCTCGCCAATAATCCAGTCTGCCTGATCCGCGGTTTGCTTATGATGATACTGTTTCACGAGGGAACCGAAGACGTCGGAAAGTGACTCGTTCAATGCGCCCGACTGGGCGAAATAGATAAGCCCGGCCTCGCTTTCTGTTACCCCGTGACTGAGTTCGTGGGCGACAACGTCAATCGCTATTGTAAAGCGATTAAAGATCTCGCCATCGCCGTCGCCGAATACCATTTGCTGACCATTCCAGAATGCGTTCTGGTACTCCCTGCCATAATGTACTGTGCCGATAAGCTTCAGACCGCGATTGTCCAGCGAGTCGCGGTGGTAGGTGCGCCAGAAAAATTCATGAGTGATGCCCAGATAATCGTAAGCTTCATCAACGGCCACATCGCCACCGGACAACTGACCTTCAAAGCGCACCTGGGTACCGGGTAAATCCTGGGTCTGTTGCGCATCATAAATATCTCGTTCCAGCTGGCCTGGGGTAGAGACATGCGCGGCTGCGGGCTTGCCGGGAACGTGGGCCATTAGCGCCTGTACGTGGGTCAGCGTTTGCTGTGCGCAGCGCCGCTGAGTCGTGGAACCGTGGTCAACAATTCGCCGCAGAATATAGGGTGGGACAACGCAGCGGTAATGATAATATTGCATATCGCTCTCCTTTATCCGGATGAAACCGTTTAAAAGGGTATGACAGCAGTATAGTGCGCGGGCGGAATTTATTCTTTTTTACGGGGGCGTGTTTTTTTTACCGGGGTGATGGTTTTGACTTCGCTTTCGACCCAGCCATCATTCAGACGAGTGGTCAGCAGATCGCCTGCCTTCACCTGCCTGGTTTGCTTCAACACTTTGCCATCGCTGGCTGAGGTCACGCTATAGCCGCGGGCCAACGTTGCCAGCGGGCTGACGGCCTCCAGGTGAGTAACCGCGTTGCCGAAGCGTTCACGCTGTTCGCTCAGACGGGCGTGAATATTTTCAGCCAGCCGGTATTCCAGTTGCTGAATACGCGTCTGCGCACGGTGAATGCGCGGCTGTGGATTTTGCAGGTTCAGACGCTGAATCACGCGCTGTTGACGCTGATCGGCGCGTTTCATCTGCGTCTCCAGCGCAAGGCGCATCCGCTCCCGTAGTCTTTCCAGCGCGGTTTGCTGGCGCACTAATCGCAGCTGCGGATGCTGTTGCTGAAGACGATGGAACAGCTGGGTAAAACGACGGTGGCGGTTGGCGATAAAATAGTCCATCGCCATCTCCAGACGCTGTTGCCCGGACTGCAGTTGGCGCAGCAGCTCCTGCTGATTGCGGCTGACAATCTCCGCGGCGGCTGAAGGGGTTGGTGCCCGCAGGTCAGAGACAAAATCGGCGATGGTCACGTCGGTTTCATGGCCGACGGCGCTGACGACCGGAATGCGGCTGGCAAAAATCGCCCGCGCCACCCATTCATCGTTAAAGCTCCATAAATCTTCCAGCGAACCGCCGCCGCGGCCCACGATCAGCACATCACACTCCTCGCGAAGGTTGGCTAATTCTATGGCGCGAACGATTTGCCCCGGCGCGTCGTCGCCCTGAACCGACGTTGGGTAGATAACCACCGGCAGCGACGGATCGCGTCTTTTCAGCACCTGCAAAATGTCGTGCAGCGCCGCGCCGCTTTTCGAGGTGATAACGCCCACGCTGCGCGCAGGAGAGGGCAGTGCTTGCTTATGCTGCTGATCGAAAAGGCCTTCCGCCGCCAGCAGCGCTTTTAGCTGTTCATACTTTTGTTGTAACAAGCCTTCGCCGGCAGGCTGCATGCTCTCGACAATAATCTGGTAGTCGCCGCGTGGTTCATACAGCGTGATATTGGCTCGTACCAGTACTTGCTGTCCGTGCTGCGGACGAAAAGTGACCCGACGGTTGCTGTTGCGAAACATCGCGCAGCGGACCTGGGCGTTATCGTCTTTTAAGGTGAAGTACCAGTGGCCGGAAGCGGGCTGGCTGAAGTTTGAGATCTCGCCGCTGATCCAGACCTGGCCCATTTCCTGTTCCAGCAGCAGGCGAACCGTCTGGTTTAGGCGGCTGACCGTGAAAATTGCAGGGGATTGAGATGGCAACATGTGAGCAAGATCAAACTTTAAATCAGCAGGTTATTCAGTCGATAGTAACCTGCTGATGGACGATCGCAAGTATTATTTGCAAAAAAGGGTAGATGCAATCGGTTACGCTCTGTATAATGCCACGGCAATATTTATCCACCCTGGTCGAGATATTGCCCATGCTACGTATCGCTAAAGAAGCTCTGACGTTTGACGACGTCCTCCTCGTTCCCGCTCATTCTACCGTTCTACCGAATACTGCCGACCTCAGCACCCAGCTGACGAAAACTATTCGTCTGAATATTCCTATGCTCTCTGCAGCCATGGATACCGTAACAGAAGCGCGCCTGGCAATTGCCCTGGCACAGGAAGGTGGCATCGGCTTTATTCACAAAAACATGTCCATCGAGCGCCAGGCAGAAGAAGTTCGCCGCGTGAAGAAACATGAGTCAGGCGTGGTTTCCGACCCGCAGACCGTACTGCCTACCACCACCCTGCGTGAAGTAAAAGTGCTGACCGAGCGTAACGGTTTTGCTGGCTATCCGGTTGTGACCGAAGACAACGAACTGGTCGGTATCATCACTGGTCGCGATGTCCGCTTCGTGACCGACCTGAACCAGCCAGTCAGCGTTTACATGACGCCGAAAGAGCGTCTGGTTACCGTGCGTGAAGGCGAAAGTCGCGAAGTCGTGTTTGCCAAAATGCATGAAAAGCGCGTTGAAAAAGCGCTGGTTGTGGATGGTAGCTTCCATCTGCGCGGTATGATTACCGTTAAAGATTTCCAGAAAGCGGAACGTAAACCGAATGCGTGTAAAGATGAACAGGGTCGTCTGCGTGTCGGTGCAGCGGTTGGCGCCGGTGCGGGCAACGAAGAGCGTGTAGATGCACTGGTTGCTGCAGGCATTGACGTGCTGCTGATCGACTCCTCCCACGGTCATTCTGAAGGCGTTCTGCAGCGCATTCGTGAAACCCGTGCTAAATATCCTGACCTGCAAATCATAGGCGGCAACGTGGCTACCGGTGCCGGTGCACGTGCCCTGGCTGAAGCGGGCGTGAGCGCGGTGAAAGTGGGTATCGGCCCTGGCTCTATTTGTACCACCCGTATCGTTACCGGTGTTGGCGTTCCGCAGATTACCGCCGTCTCTGACGCGGTTGAAGCGCTCGAAGGTACCGGTATTCCGGTTATTGCCGATGGTGGTATCCGTTTCTCCGGCGATATCGCGAAAGCCATCGCTGCCGGTGCTGCTGCGGTGATGGTCGGTTCCATGCTGGCGGGTACCGAAGAGTCCCCGGGTGAAATCGAGCTCTACCAGGGCCGTTCTTACAAATCCTATCGTGGTATGGGTTCTCTGGGCGCGATGTCCAAAGGCTCCTCCGACCGTTACTTCCAGAGCGACAATGCCGCGGACAAACTGGTGCCGGAAGGTATCGAAGGCCGCGTTGCTTATAAAGGTCGCCTGAAAGAGATCATTCATCAGCAGATGGGCGGCCTGCGCTCCTGCATGGGGCTGACCGGTTGTGGTACCATCGACACCTTGCGTACTAAAGCGGAATTCGTGCGTATCAGCGGTGCTGGCATCCAGGAAAGCCACGTTCACGACGTGACGATCACCAAGGAATCCCCTAACTACCGCATGGGCTCCTGATTTTCATCGCCCGGTCATGCGCCGGGCGATTTTATTTAATCGCTACTGCTCTGGAATAAACGTCAATGACGGATAACATTCATAAACATCGCATTCTCATCCTGGACTTCGGTTCTCAGTACACCCAGTTGGTTGCGCGTCGCGTACGTGAATTAGGGGTTTATTGTGAGCTGTGGGCCTGGGACGTAACGGAAGCTCAGATTCGTGAGTTCAATCCTAGCGGCATCATTCTTTCCGGCGGCCCGGAAAGCACCACGGAACATAACAGCCCGCGCGCGCCGCAGTATGTTTTCGAAGCCGGTGTACCGGTGTTTGGCGTTTGCTACGGTATGCAGACTATGGCAATGCAGCTGGGCGGCCACGTAGAAGGCTCTCATGAGCGCGAGTTCGGCTATGCACAGGTTGAAGTTGTTACCGATAGCGCGCTGGTGCGCGGTATTGAAGACTCCCTGACCGCTGAAGGCAAACCGCTGCTCGACGTCTGGATGAGCCACGGTGACAAAGTCACCGCGATCCCGTCCGACTTCGTGACCGTTGCCAGCACTGAAAGCTGCCCGTTTGCCATTATGGCGAACGAAGAAAAACGCTTCTACGGTGTGCAGTTCCACCCGGAAGTGACCCACACCCGTCAGGGTATGCGTATGCTGGAGCGCTTCGTGCGTGATATCTGCCAGTGTGAAGCGCTGTGGACCCCAGCAAAAATCATCGACGATGCCGTTGAGCGTATCCGCCAGCAGGTTGGCGATGACAAAGTGATCCTCGGCCTGTCCGGCGGCGTGGACTCCTCCGTGACCGCAATGTTGCTGCATCGTGCAATTGGTAAAAATCTGACCTGCGTCTTCGTGGATAACGGTCTGCTGCGTCTGAACGAAGCCCAGCAGGTGATGGACATGTTCGGTGATCACTTCGGTCTGAACATTGTTCACGTGGAAGGCGAGAAACGCTTCCTGGACGCGCTGGCGGGCGAGAACGATCCGGAAGCCAAACGTAAGATCATCGGCCGCGTGTTCGTCGAAGTGTTCGACGAAGAAGCGCTGAAGCTGGAAGACGTTAAGTGGCTGGCGCAGGGGACTATCTACCCTGACGTGATTGAATCTGCGGCGTCTGCCACCGGTAAAGCACACGTCATCAAATCTCACCACAACGTGGGCGGCCTGCCGAAAGAGATGAAGATGGGTCTGGTTGAACCGCTGCGTGAGCTGTTCAAAGACGAAGTGCGTAAGATTGGCCTGGAGCTGGGACTGCCATACGACATGCTGTACCGTCATCCGTTCCCGGGACCGGGCCTGGGCGTGCGCGTACTGGGCGAAGTGAAGAAAGAGTATTGCGACCTGCTGCGTCGCGCGGACGCTATCTTCATCGAAGAGCTGCACAAAGCTGACCTGTACAACAAAGTGAGCCAGGCGTTCACCGTGTTCCTGCCGGTCCGTTCTGTCGGCGTGATGGGCGACGGTCGTAAGTACGACTGGGTCGTTTCTCTGCGTGCGGTCGAAACCATCGACTTTATGACCGCGCACTGGGCACACCTGCCATATGACTTCCTTGGTCGCGTCTCCAACCGCATCATCAATGAAGTGAACGGCATTTCCCGCGTCGTCTATGATATCAGCGGCAAGCCGCCGGCAACGATCGAGTGGGAATAACTCCCCGGCGTTGTTAAAACGAAGCCCTCTGTTTTTACAGAGGGCTTTTTCTTTCCTACCGCCGGGTTAACGCGCCGTTTTATCGCCGAACTGCGGGACTTCCGTGGAGAAACGTGCTCTGCGAGCATCGCGTTCATAACCCTGATTCTGGCTCAGGATTGCATAGAGCTCGGGGCGTCTGCCGTGAATCCAGCGTCGGCCCGTGGACATGGCCAGCAGGCTTAAATCCAGCGTGGCGCAGACCAGGGTGTCTTCAAACGCATCGGTCTCTTCAATAATGCGGCCATAGGGATCGATAATCATTGCATTTCCGGTACGAACCTCTCCGTTGTCCAGCCCGACGCCATTGCTGAATAAGATAAACATCCCGTTATCATGTGCTCTTGAGGGTAGCCAGCGGAGTAACCATTCCCGACCATTACGCCCCTGGAATGCGGCCTTCAGCGCGTCAGGATCCTGATACCGGTTCTCCCAAAGGGCAACGGGGACTGGCTGCATACCGAACGGGCTGCGGGAGTTCGTACCGCCGGTTTGATGAGGAGCCAGCAGAATATCTGCCCCCAGCAGCGCGGTAGCTCGTGCATTTTCCGTCAGGTTATTATCCCAGCAGATCAGAACGCCAACTTTCACACCCCACGGCGTATCGAAGACGGTGAAGCGATCCCCTCGGTCTATCGCCGGATGTTCAAAGGCGTGCAGCTTACGGTGGATATGTCTCTGGCCATCCGGCATACAAACGACGTAGGTGTTATACAGGCGATCGTCGCTCGCTCTTTCAATCAGCCCCACGCCAATGGCCATCTCATAACTTTGCGCCAGGCGGGCAATTCTCGCCAGGGAAGGACTGTCGTCAATGCGCTCGGCCAACGAGCCCACTTCTTCAGCGCTGAGATCGATAACGTGCCAGTAGCCGGTAATGCACATTTCTGGAAACGCCAGGATGCGTGTACCTTTGCGGGCTGCCTGATGAATAAAGTGTTCCATAATGCCCAGGTTAGAGGATTTATCATTAGCGCGGTGGCAGAACTGTACTGTGGCTACCTGAAGTTCATTGTTCATAGATCTCTTCTCGTTGCGAAAAACTGAGCTCATTACGCCAGCAGAGACGCAGGATGTATAATCACGCTTTCTCCGCGTTTGATAAGGGACTGGAATGGACATCAGATTAATACGGGCGTTCGTCACTCTGGCCCAGCAGCGACGCTACCATACGGCGGCGGACCTGCTTTGTTTGACTCAACCAGCGTTGACGAAACAAATCCAGACCCTGGAACATCTGACGGGCATGACCCTTTTTAAGCGGGGGCGACAGGGGGCCCAACTGACCGCGGCGGGGGAGGCCATCTATTCTCAGGCCTGCCATTTTGTCGAGCAGCACGATCAATTTTGTGCCTGGACGGAGCAGGTCCGGCGCGGGAATATTGGCAGTCTGGCGCTGGGTTTCGGCATCTCGACTTTCCAGATGGCCCCGGCGCAAGTGAAAGCCTTTCGCCAGCAATTTCCCGATGTTGACGTTTCCCTCAACGATATTGCTTCCCACGAGCAGTATCGGATGTTGCTGGCGGGGCAGTTGGATGCCGGGTTTGTGCGTATGCCTGTTCCGGACGAGCTGGAAGTGCAGGCGCTGATGGACGAGAGCCTGGTGCTGGCAGTGCCCGCTAACGCAACGGAGGATCTCTCGGATCTCGCCTCCGTGCTCCGACAGTTCCCGCTGCTGCAAATTAACCCAAAGCGCGGGCGCGGATTAGCAGAGCAAACGGCGCGTTTCCTGCAAATCAACCACCTTACCGCGGACATTGTCGCCGATGCCGACGATATTCATACGCTCATGGCGCTGATTGCCGCCGGAAATGGTGTTTCGTTGCTTCCTGCTGGCGCATGCCATCTGCTGCCAGCAGGCATACAGCTCGTTACCCTGACGGGGGAAGGCGCACGATGGCAGGTTGGCCTTGCCTGGAACCCTCAGGTGGCAGATGCCGTCCGCGATCGTTTTATCGCAATGGTCTGTCGGAAAAACGGGGAAATATCCCCACGTTGAAGAACGTGCAGGTATCGCCACGACATTCAGGAATCGATGGTTGCCGGTATCGTCTCTGGCGGCCGACAGGTCTGGTTCCGGGCTATGGCCAGCGCCAGCCCGGCGACCGCCAGCGTCAGCACTGCGGAAAAACCTAAGCTCCCCTGAATCCCGAACTGCTGATTTAACCAGGCGTAAGCAAATGGTGAGGCGGCAGCCAGCAGTTGGGCGGGGATCAACAGTATACCGGTGCGCCTGGCATACTCCTCGGGGGTAAAAAGCTGTAGCGGTAGCGTGGCCTTAAACACTGTCGTTAACCCATTAATGGCGCCATAGCCCAGCACAAATCCGCCCGCCGCCCAGATGAAACTCGGTCCGCTCAGGCCGAGGGCAAAACAGACGGGCATCAGCAACGTGGTCAGCAGCGTCAGTCGGAGCGGCGTGAGCTGCGAACCCGAGGCGACCTCCAGAAAACGGGCACCGGTCTGGCCAATGCCCCAGAGCATCCCCGCCGCCACGGGCAGACCGTAGTGGGCGATAAATTCCGGCAGGTGGGTGGAGGTTCCGTTAGAAACAAATGTCACCAGCGCGATCAGCGTCGCATACAGCAGGCCAACGCGTCTCTGCTGGTGTGAAGTGGGCCGGTGCGCTTGTTGCCATATCGCTGCTGCGGGCTGCCTGGCGTTCGGCATTCGCCACAGCAACAGCGCGCTGAGCAGGCCCAGAAGACCATAAACCAGCAACGCGTCCCGCCAGCTCATCATCGTCAGCAAAAATGCGCCCAGTGGCCAGAACAGCGCAGAAGCCAGGCCGCCAGCCAGCGTCACGCGGGAAATGGTTAGCCTTGCCTGTTGCCCGTACAGATTCACCAGCGCGGCAAACAGCGTGTCATACAGCGCCAGTCGCATTCCGATACCGGTAATCAGCCAGGCACCCAGCCAACCGGGTAGGGTCGACACTTCGGCCATCGTGAAGCATCCTGCGGCGATCGCCAGGGTGCCGCTGACCACAATTCGCTGGCCGCCAAACCGGGCCAGCAGGCGGGCGACAAACGGCGAGATCAACGCCATTATCAACATGGCGAGCGTCAGGCCGAAGTAGATTTGCGTCGCCGGCCAGCCGGTGTCCTGGCCGATAGCCCGGGCAAAAGTGCCCGGCATATAAAATGAAATTCCCCAGTTAATCAACTGATTGCATCCAGCAGTAAGCGTAAGTATGCCGGATGCGGCGCGCCTGTTTTCAGTGTTTTTCATCGTATCTCAGTCTGTTATGCAGTTGTCGGCAGCATAACCTGCGCGCTATTGTGCAGGCAGGCCCGTCCGTTTATGACCCTTATAAGAGAAACTTTGTGATGACGACGCTTAATCTGGGATACCTGGCGACTTTTCGGCTGGTGGTACAGCGGGGGAGCTTCTCAGCCGCTGCGGATGTGTTGGGACTATCGCAGCCGGCGGTCAGCCTGCAGGTCCGTCAGCTGGAGCAGTTTCTGCAGACCCG
>NZ_JBCNNS010000121.1:0-13009 GCF_039594335.1 Raoultella sp. | reverse complement strand
AATAAGTTAAAGAGATATAAAATACACTTCTGTGGGTCTGAATCGTGACGGATAAAGCATGCTGAGTATAGTCAGTTATTTCTAACGAGTTATTAAAGAAATTCTCTGTGCTATTTCTGAATACATCAGCTACGGGGGATAAATTTCAGGCGTATGAAGGCGGAGAGAGAAAGACACTGGGGTATAGATATAAAATTTTGGTTGTCTGGTTAGCAATGCCTATCAGAAATTTACGCGAAAGGGTTCTAAATTATTCACTGGCATTGACCATTCGGCTTCGGTAAAACTGAGTCACCTTTTTTTACCGGTAAGTAACGGATGCGCTTAAACCTTGATGTACTGCTGATTCTCGATGCGTTAGATACCCACGGATCTTTCGCCACCGCCGCAGAGTCGTTGTATAAGACTCCGGCCGCCCTGAGCTATATGATCCAGAAGCTGGAAAGCGATCTGGAGATCACCCTGCTGGATCGCAGCGGTCATCGGGCGAAGTTTACCGATACCGGCAGAATGGTGCTGGAGAAGGGCCGTTTGCTGATCAACGCCGCAAAAGATCTGGAAAAACAGGCCGTGCAGATGGAGGCCGGCTGGGAGTGGGATCTGGATATCGCACTCGATGCCTCGTTCCCTTTTGAGCGCCTGCTGCCGTTGATCGACGCTTTTTACGCGGAAAATCCACAAACCCGGCTCAATTTTACCCACCATACCCTGGCCGGATCCTGGGAAGAGCTGACCCGCAATGGCGCGGATATTATTCTCGGCGCTATCAACGAACCGCCCACCTCCGCCGAATGGTCGTGGAAAATGGTCGGCGCGCTGGATAATGTCTTCGTTGTCGCTCCCGCTCACCCGCTCGCCGGGGCGACTCAGCCGCTCAACAACAAGCAGTTGAGCCTGCATCGCGCGGTGGTGATTAGCGACAGCGCCCGCTATTGCCATCCGCTCAACAGCAACCTCCTTGCTGAACAGCCGCAAATTCGCGTCGACGATTTTGCCAGTAAGGTAGCGCTGCTGCGCGCCGGACTGGGCTGCGGTTTTTTACCTCGTCATATTGCACAACCCTGGCTGGAAAGTGGAGAACTGATAGAAAAGCCGGTCCTCTCCTGCCGCGAGAAAGATCTCACCTATATCGCCTGGCGTAGCGATAACGACGGCCTTGCCCAGCGCTGGTGGCGGGAAGCGATTCTCCACGACCCGTTCCTGAACCAGCTCTACGCCTGACGGCTAAACCAGACGCTGGCGGAAATAGCAGCCAGGCTCAGCACGCCATTATGCAACGTGCCAGCGCCCTCTTTCACCTGCCATTCGCCAACGTCCAGCAGCGGTGAATCCTCGACAACCACTTCGCAGGCTTCTCCGCGGTTAATGGCGACCAGCACGCGCAACTGCTTATACACGCGAACAAATACCACCACGTTCTCCTCGGCATAAATCACCTGGCAGCCGCCATATCGCAATGCCTTACTGGCTTTACGCAGCTTCGCCATCCGCTTATACAACCCCAGCAGCGCAGTATCCTGCAGGGCGGGATCCCATGGGAAAGGTCTACGACAGAAGGGATCGTTGTTGCCATCGACGCCCACTTCATCACCGTAGTAAATACAGGGTACCCCCGGCCAGCAAAACAGCCACACCACCGCCAGCGGCAGGCGTGCGATATCTTTGCCCAGCAGCGATTTAAATCGCGCGGTATCGTGGCTATCCAGTTGGTTAAACATCCGCAACTGCTGTTGATGCGACAGACCGGCGCGATAGTCGTCCATCCAGGCGACACAAGTCTGCGCATCAATCTTCTGCGGGTCGTAAGAGATATCAGTATTGGCGAGGAACCCCCACAACGGGAAGGTAAAACCGCGATAGTTCATGGCGGCATCTTCAGCATCCGCCTGTAGCCACTGGCGGGCGTCGCCAAAATGTTCACCAAAGACAAAGGCATCGGGCTGCGTCTGCTTCGCCGCTTCGGTAATGCCGGCAATATGACGCAGGTTGTTGCGCGCCCCGCCGCCTTCACCCAGCATATGCACCACGTCCAGCCGCCAGCCGTCCATGCTCCACGGCGCTTTCAGCCAGTGGCGGACAATGCTGTCTTCTCCGGCGTAGATTTCATTCACCAAGCTCGCAGACTGGTAATCCAGCTTAGGCAGACTGGCGTAGCCCAGCCAGCAATGCGCTTCCCCTTCCGGCGAGAGGGTAAACCAGTCGCGCCACGGTGAATCGGCATAGTGACACGCCCCGTGGCTGGCGCGCTGGTGGCGGTCGAACCAGACGTGCGAATCGCCGGAATGGTTAAATACGCCGTCGAGAATCAAACGCATCCCTTCCCGCTGCGTGTTGTGGCGTAGACGCAGCAGCGCGCCGTCGCCGCCGAATTGCGGATCGACGCGGCGGTAATCTTCGGTATCGTATTTATGCACGCTGGGGGCGACAAATACCGGGTTCAGATAGAGCGCAGTCACGCCAAGCTGTTTGAGATACGGTAGCTTCTCGCTGATCCCATCCAGGTCGCCGCCATAAAATGTCGATCCGCCCGCTTCGCCGGTTAACGGCTCATCCCACGATTTCAGCACAATGTCGTGCCCGGCGGCATGATGATAATAGCGCCGATCCTGCTCCGCTTCTCGCGGCTCGCTGCGCGCAAAACGGTCAGGAAATATTTGATAAAAAATCTGATCGGCCACCCACTGCGGGCCGCTATCCGGCACATCGACGGCAAACTGTTCCAGGCGCGCCGGTGGGAAAGAGTTAAAGCCCAGCGCAGTGAACCAGCACTGACGATCGGCCCACAGCAACTTAAAACTGTAGCGTCGACGCGCCTGGCCGCTGGTAAGATTGATCTCGCCCCGCCATGCAACGACGCCCGGATGCGGCTCCTGGCGCAGTCGGTGCATCGGCAGCGAGAGCTCTTCATTATCTTCTTCCGCACGCAACGTCACCCGCTGCGGCAGGTCATCGCCGCAGAGCCATAAAGTGATAAAGAGTCGTTCCTGATGCTCCTTGATAAACGGAGCCACAGGCAGGTGCCATGCCTTCAACATCGTCATTCCTCTCTCTTTAGAATGGGCACACCTTGCCACAGCCTACAGACGTATAACTCATCATCACAGGAATTATTCGGGGAGGATAATGGGGGTGGAGAACGTGCCTGCCGGATCCGGCAGGCACGGGGAGGTGTTACTGTGCTTGCGCCAGTTGACGGTCGCGGCGAGTTTTCAACTTCCAGCCAGCCAGCAGCAGAACAATCCACGCGCAACCGACGTACAGCGAGATACGGGTATCCGGATGGTAGCCAATCAGCGCAATAATAAAAACGAGGAACACCAGGCCCACAGCAGTCGTGGCAATGCCACCCGGCACTTTAAACTTCAGCGCTTTCGCCTCTTCCGGCGACAGACGGCGGCGGAAAGCAATCTGCGACAGCAGGATCATGATCCACACCCAGACGGTGGCGAAGGTGGCCAGCGACGCAATCACCAGGAAGACGTTTTCCGGCATGATGTAGTTAAGATAGACCGCAAACAGCAGCGCAACGGTCATCACCATCACCGTCACCCACGGGATCCCGCGACGCGAGGTTTTGGCGAAAATCTTCGGCGCGCTGCCCTGTTCGGCCATCCCGTGCAGCATACGTCCGACGCCGAATACGTCGCTGTTAATCGCCGACAGCGAGGCGGTCAGCACCACAAAGTTAAGGATACTGGCGGCAAACGCGATACCCATGTGCTGGAAGGTCAGAACAAACGGGCTACCGTCAGTGCCCACCTGATTCCACGGATAAATGGACATAATCACGAACAGCGTACCCACATAGAACACCAGGATGCGCATCGGGACCGAGTTAATCGCGCGCGGAATGGATTTCTCCGGGTCTTTCGCCTCACCGGCGGTGATGCCGATGATCTCTATTCCGCCGTAGGCGAACATCACCATCTGTAGCGACATCACCATTCCCAGCCAGCCATTGCTAAAGAAGCCGCCGTTGCTCCACAGATTATGGATGCCGGTAGGCTGCCCGCCGTTACCGATACCCCAAATAATGATGCCGAAACCGGCAATAATCATGATGATGATGGTGGCAACTTTAAAGAACGAGAACCAGAACTCCAGCTCGCCGAAGACCTTCACGCTCATCAGATTGACGGCGCAGATAATCAGCACCACGCTGAGCACCCATATCCAGTGCGGTACCGTCGGAAACCAGACGCCCATATAAATCCCAAACGCCGTCACGTCGGCAATCGCGACAATCAGAATTTCAAAGCAGTAGGTCCAGCCGGTGATATAGCCCGCCAGCGGGCCGAGATAATCCTGGGCATAGCGTGAAAATGAGCTGGCGGCAGGGTTATGTACCGACATTTCGCCCAGCGCGCGCATAATGATATAGGCGGCCACGCCGCCAATGATGTAGGCCAGCAGAACGCTCGGGCCCGCCATTTTAATGGCGTCAGCTGAACCATAGAACAGGCCGGTACCAATTGCCGATCCCAGCGCCATAAAGCGGATATGCCGGGTACTTAGCCCGCGCTTAAGTTTGTTACTACTTTCCATCGTATTCCATGCCGTTTTTCTCTTCAGGCCTTCACCGGAGCAGGCCCCAAAAGAGGATTACCTAAAAAACAAAAAACCACGGGACCCAAAGTCCCGTGGCTTAACACTGATTAACACCGCCGGTTAATGCGCGCTGGAAGTGACCTGACGTCCTGCCGCGCGGTCCCAAATCACCGCCATAACCATCATCACTGCGGTAGGCATCAGCCAGGCAAGACCCTGTTCAGCCAGCGGCAGACGCGCGGTCCAGGCCGGTAACATGTCCGCGAACGCCGACGATTTAATACCGTCAATGATACCAAACATCAGGCTGATAAACATGGACGGCGCAATGACGCGGGACGAATTATGCCACCAGTTGCGGGTAAAACTTAAGACCACCAGCGCGATACAAGGCGGATAAATCGCCGTCAGTACCGGAATCGAAATCTGAATCAGATGGCTCAGACCCAGGTTGGAGACCGCCATCGAGAAAATACCGAGGATAAACACCAGCGAACGATAGGATAACGGCAGGTACTGCGCGAAGAACTCTGCGCAAGCGCAGGTCAGGCCCACCGCGGTCACCAGACAGGCGATGAAAATCAGCGCCGCCAGCATAAAGCTCCCCGCGCCCCCGAAGGTGTGCTGGACATAGGCATGCAGAATCGCCGCGCCGTTGGCGGATTGATCCACCAGCGTTGCGCTATCAGACCCGAGGCGGAACAGCGCCAGATACAGCAGCGTCAGCCCCACGCCGGCCATCAGCCCGGCCCAGACGGTGTAGCGAGTCAGCAGGCGCGCTTCACTTACGCCGCGGGAACGCGCGGCGTTAACAATGACGATACCGAATACCATGGCACCCAGCGTATCCATGGTCAGATAGCCGTTGACGAAACCGTTAGAGAACGGCGCGGTGCGGTAAGCTTCCAGCGCATTGCTGATTGGGCCAGCCGGCCAGATCATTGCCGCCACGGACAAAATGATCAGGGCGATAATTTTCAACGGAGCAAGGAAATTGCCCACGGTGTCCAGCAGTTTGCCCGGATAGAGCGAGACGAGGATCACCAGCGCGAAGTAGATCACGCTGTAAATCATCAGCGGCATCGCGCCGTCGCCGGTCAGCGGGGCAATCCCGACTTCAAAAGAGACCGTTGCGGTACGCGGCGTGGCAAAGAGCGGGCCAACGGCCAGGTAGCAGACCACGGCCAGCAGGATACCGGCAACTTTGCCGATCGGCGTACTCAAGCTTTCCACGCCGCCGCCGACTTTCGCCAGCGCCACAACCGTTAGCACCGGTAAACCCACGGCGGTAATCAGAAAGCCAATGGCGGCGGTCCAGACGTGTTCACCAGCCTGTAACCCCACCATCGGAGGGAAGATAATGTTGCCTGCGCCAACGAACAACGCGAAGGTCATAAAGCCCAACGCGATAATGTCGCGAGATTTTAACTGATGGGTCATAAATTCATTACTGCCTGTGGATGTGGTGTTGTTAACAAACGGAAAAAAACCGTGCCTTCCCTTGAGGAAGAATACAGCGGTGGTTGCCGGAAAAATCAGCGGGATATGCTCCCGAATACGCGTGGGAAAGAATTGTTTTTTGAATTTCCACGCAAAAACAGTCTGTCTGCGACTGCATGGGGGGCAATTTAAACGCTTATAACGTTTTAATGCAAGGCGGGATCGTAAAAGCAGATGATTATGCTAAGTCTATTTTATCTAGCGGAATTATTTACCATATCAATGGAAAACATCCGGCTAATCATGCGAACAAAAAAGCATCATGCGTTCATTAATTACGTGGCTAAAAAGTGGCTGCAAACGAAAATGACCAGCCGAAGCTGGTCATTGGCAAGTCAGGTTGACAATGGCGCGTTCAGGCGCTTTTTTTGGCAATTAAACGTTCCGGGAGTAAGAAGCTAAACCGCGTCCCTTTGCCTACCGTACTCTCAATGTCCAGGCGACTGTCGTGATGATTAACCGCATGTTTCACGATCGCCAGTCCAAGGCCACTGCCGCCGGTTTGCCGCGAACGCGCTTTATCCACGCGATAAAATCGCTCGGTCAGACGCGGAATGTGTTCAGGCGCAATCCCCGGACCATTATCCTCGACGCTGAACAATGCGCCATGCGGCACCCGCTGCCAGTTGACGGTAATCTCCGTTCCCGCTGGCGTATGGTTAATCGCGTTATACACCAGATTGGACATCGCGCTGCGCAACTGCTCTTCGTTGCCCAGTACCAGCAGCGTCTCATCGACGTGGAAGTGGATCGTCTGTTGCTGCTGGCTGAGCGTCTGGGCTTCTCGCTCCACCACCCGCAGCATCATCGGCACATCGATTTTGTCATTCATGACCAGCGTTGGCGCCGCTTCAATCCGCGACAGCGTCAGCAGCTGTTTGACTAACCCCTCCATGCGCTGGGTTTGCTCGCGCATCGTATGCAGCGCTTTTTCGCGCGTCCCCCCTTCCAGTACCTGCTCCTGCATCATCTCCAGATAGCCCTGCAGCACCGTTAACGGCGTGCGAAGCTCATGGCTGACGTTGGCAAAAAAGTTGCGCCGCGCGCCTTCCAGCTGGTGCATCTGCGTCACATCGCGCGCCACCATCAGCCACTGTTTATCGCTGTAGGGCATCATGCGGATCTCCAGGTGACGAGCAGTATTGAGGACCAGATTGAGCGGTTTTGAGAAATTCCTGTTTTTGAGGTAGTTGGCAAATTCAGGGTAGCGCAGGAGGTTGAGAATATTTTGTCCGCTGTCGTCCGGCCAGCGCAGATTCAGGATCTGCTGAGCCAGGCCATTACACCAGAAGATCGCCCCCTCCTCCGTCGTCAGCACCACCGCATCGGGTAAAGATTCAGCCCCGCTACGAAAGCGTTTGATCAGACTGCCCAGCTCGCGTCGGCGCTTTTTATTGCGCATCTGCATCTGGTGAAGGCCGTAGAGTAGCGGTTCCCAACTGCCTCGTCCCGGCGGGGGCGTCATGCTACGATCGACCCATAGCCACCATGACAGACGTAATAAATTCCAGAAATGCCAGATGAGAAGTCCGGTGACTGCCGCCAGCAAAAACCACGGCAGATACCCCACCACCGCCCCGAGAATCAGGGCCGGGATACAACATAAGAAAAGCTCAAGCGCCAGCGTTTTCCATGACAGCCGTTCCAGCACGGTTCACACTCCTGTCGAGATTCAGAAACGGGCGGAGAAACGATATCCCGTGCCGCGGACCGTTTGTACCATCCGGTCATGGCCGCTATGTTCCAGCGCTTTGCGCAGACGGCGAATATGCACATCTACCGTTCTGTCTTCTACATACACGTTCGTCCCCCAGACGTGATTCAGCAGCTGTTCGCGGCTGTAGACGCGTTCCGGGTGAGTCATAAAGAAGTGTAATAATTTAAACTCCGTCGGCCCCATATCCAGCGGACTTTCACCGGTCATCACGCGGTGAGAGGAAGGGTCCAGGCTGAGCCCTTGCATTTCAATCACTTCTTCCACTGCCATCGGCGAAATACGGCGCATCACCGCTTTGATACGCGCCACCAGCTCTTTCGGTGAAAAAGGCTTGGTGATGTAATCATCGGCACCGGTTTCCAGGCCTCGCACGCGATCCTCTTCTTCGCCACGAGCGGTGAGCATGACCACCGGAATATCGCGGGTCATCGCCTCACGCTTAAGCAGCTTGATAAACTGTAGACCCGATCCGCCCGGCAGCATCCAGTCGAGGAGAATCAAATCAGGCCAGGGTTCATTGAGTTGATTCACCGCACTGTCATAATCTTCCGCCTCGACGGGCTGAAAGCCGTTTTGCTCCAGAACAAAGCAGACCATTTCGCGGATTGGAGCTTCATCTTCAACGACCAGAATTCTTCTCGCCATTATTTACCCTGTATTTTTTAGCCATCAGTATAGAGTGCGGCGCCATTATGCGTCAGTTTTGTGACAGATTTATGAAGAAAATGACCGCCATATGATAGCGGATTTTTAATGATGACAAGGAGTAACAATCGATCCTGCAGGTGTTAAAGGGGCAACCTGCGGGATGACAGGTATATAATGCGCTAATGCTTTTTCGCCAGGGAATACTTATGCGCATCATCCACACCTCTGACTGGCACCTTGGCCAGAACTTTTACAGCAAGAGCCGCGCCGCCGAACACTCGGCCTTTCTCGACTGGCTGCTGACCAGCGCGCAGACGTACGAGGTCGATGCTATTATTGTCGCCGGAGACATCTTTGATACCGGATCGCCGCCAAGCTACGCCCGTGAGCTGTATAATCGCTTTGTGGTTCAGTTGCAGCAGACCGGTTGCCAGTTGGTGGTACTGGCGGGCAACCACGATTCAGTGGCGACGCTGAATGAATCCCGCGATATTCTGGCTTTTCTGAAAACCACAGTGGTGGCCAGCGCCGGCCATGCGCCCTTTATTCTGCCGCTACGCGACGGTACGCCGGGGGCGGTTTTTTGCCCGGTACCGTTCCTGCGTCCGCGTGAGCTGGTGACTAGCCAGGCCGGGCACTCCAGCGGCGAGAAGCAGCAGCAGTTACTCAATGCCATCAGCGACTACTACCAGCAGCAGTACCAGCAAGCCTGCGAACTGCGCGGCGACCAGATGCTGCCGATTATCGCCAGCGGCCATTTAACCACCGTCGGCGCCAGCAAAAGCGATGCGGTTCGCGATATTTACATCGGCACGCTGGACGCGTTTCCCGCCAGCCATTTCCCCCCCGTTGATTATATTGCTCTCGGCCATATTCACCGGGCGCAGAAGATCGGCGGCAGCGAGCATATTCGCTACAGCGGCTCGCCCATCGCCCTCAGCTTTGATGAGACGGGAAAAAGCAAAAGCGTCAATCTGGTGACCTTCGCCGACGGGCATCTGAGCGAGGTTCATCCTCTGACGGTGCCGGTGACGCAGCCGCTGGCAGTGTTGAAAGGCGATTTCTCTAGCATCAGCGAACAGCTCGACCAATGGCGAGATGCCCCGCAAGAACCGGTCGTCTGGCTGGATATTGAAATCACCAGTGACGAATATCTCCATGATATTCAGCGCAAAATTCAAGCCCAGACCGAAGATCTTCCGGTGGAAGTGCTCCTGGTTCGCCGCAGCCGTGCCCAACGTGAGCGCATCCTGGCAGGAGAGCGGCGAGAAACGCTGAGCGAACTGCAGGTCGAGGAAGTGTTTGAACGCCGTCTGGCGCAGGAAATGCTGGAAGAGGCGCAGCAGCAGCGCCTGAAGCAGTTGTTCAACGAAACGCTGCATAGTCTGAATGGTGAGGAGCACCTGTGAAAATTCTGAGTTTGCGCCTGAAAAATATCAACTCGTTAAAAGGCGAATGGAAAATCGACTTCACCGCTGAGCCGTTTGCCAGCAACGGGCTGTTTGCCATCACCGGCCCTACCGGCGCCGGGAAAACCACGCTACTGGATGCAATTTGCCTTGCGCTGTATCACGAAACGCCTCGTCTGAGCAGCGTGTCGCAATCGCAAAACGATCTGATGACCCGCGATACCGCCGAGTGCCTGGCGGAAGTGGAATTTGAGGTCAAAGGGACGGCCTATCGCGCCTTCTGGAGCCAGAACCGCGCCCGCAATCAGCCAGAGGGCAACCTGCAGGCCCCGCGCGTGGAGCTGGCTCGCTGCGATAATGGGCAAATCCTCGCCGATAAAGTCAAAGATAAGCTCGAACTTACCGCTTCGCTCAGCGGCCTGGATTACGGCCGTTTTACCCGCTCAATGCTCCTTTCTCAGGGCCAGTTCGCCGCGTTCCTCAACGCCAAACCGAAAGAACGCGCCGAGCTGCTTGAAGAGCTGACCGGCACCGAAATCTACGGCCAGATATCAGCGCAGGTGTTTGAAAAACATAAGCTCGCCCGCAACGAACTGGAGAAACTTCAGGCTCAGGCCTCCGGCGTTCTGCTTCTGAGCGATGAGCAGCAACAGGCGCTACAACAAAGTTTGCAAGCACTTACTGATGAAGAGCGACGACAGCTTACTGAGCAAACCCGCCTGCAGGCGACGCAGCAGTGGCTGCTGCGTCAGCAAGAGCTGAGCGCGGAAGCTTCGCAATCTCAGGTCCGGTTACAGGACGCTCAGCAGGCGCTGGAACAGGCCCAGCCGCAGCTTGCCGCCCTGCTCAATGCTCTGCCGGCTGAGCAGCTTCGCCCGCTGTGGACCCGGCAGCAGGAACAGACCGCCGCGCTGGCGCAAACCCACCGCCAGGCAGAGGAAGTAAATACTCGCTTACAGGACAGGCTGCGGCTGCGCGCCGCGATTCGCCTTGCCGCCAGCCAGCAGACGACACTCTTGCAGGATGCCCATCACGCTCTCAACCAGTGGCTTAAAGAACACGATCGCTATCGCCAGTGGGGAAACGCGCTGGCAGGATGGCGAGCCGCCTTTCAGCAGCAGGCGCGCGATGAACAACAGCACAACGTCGTGCAACAGAGCCTGAAGGAAACCGTTCGCAAGCTGGCGGAGCTGCCGCCTGCGGCGTTGACGCTGGATGCCGGACAGGTCGCCGCCAGCCTGGCGCAACATACCGCCGCCCGCCCGTTGCGGCAGCAGCTTTCAACGCTGCATAGCCGCCTGTTGCCGCTTCGCCAGCGCCAGCAGCAGTTGCAAACAACGGAGCTGGCCCGCCGCGAGGAGCAGAAAAAGCTGGAAACAACGCTGGCTCAGCGTCGCCTGGCATACAAAGAAAAACAGCAGCAATTCAGCGATGTGAAAGCTATTTGTGAGCTGGAAGCGCGCATTGTCGGGCTGGAAGAAGAGCGTACTCGCCTGCAGCCCGGCGCCCCTTGTCCGCTCTGTGGTTCCAGCGAACACCCGGCGGTCGCGCAATACCGGGCGCTGGAACCCGGTGTGAACCAGGCCCGCCGGGATAGTCTGGAGCGTGAAGTTAGACAGCTGGCAGAAGAAGGCGCCCAGCTGCGCGGCCAGCTTGAGGCACTGCTTAAACAACAGGTTAAAGAGAAAGAAGAGCTGGACTCACTCCTCCAGCAGGAGCAAGTGCTCACCTCGCAGTGGCAGACAACCGTCAGCGGACTGCATTGCGAACTGCAGCCGCAGGATGATATTCCCGGCTGGCTAGCGGCCCAGCAAGAGAACGAACAGCAGCTGTATCAGCACCAGCAGCGACTGGCCTGGCAGGCCCAACAGCAGGCGGGCGAGCAACAGCTTCGACAGCTCCGGCAGGAGCAGGAACAGCGTCGCGCGCAGTTGGCGGCGGAACTCTCTCCCTTCGCGCTCAGCCTTCCGCAGGCCGAACGGACGGCAGAATGGCTGGAGCAGCGGGAAGCCGAGACTCGCCTGTGGCAGGAAAAACAGAACCAATCCGTCGCGCTTCAGGAACAGCTTCAACAGCTGACACCGCTGCTGGAAACACTTCCGCAGACAGAGTCGGAGCCCCTTTCGCAGACAGACGGGGTTGCCTCTCCGGCGCCGCTGACGGGCTGGCGTCAGGTGCATGACGACTGCCTGGCATTGCAAAGCCAGTGGTGGACGCTGAACCAGCAGGAAAGCCAGCAGCAGCAAGCGCTACGGGAGACGCAAGCGCAGTTCTCTGCCGCACTCTCCCGCAGCCCGTTTGTCGACCAGCAGGTCTTTCTCGCGGCCCTGCTCGATGAAGAGACGCACCAGCGGTTGGAGCGGCTCAAACAGACGCTGGAAAATGCCATACAGCAAAATAGCGCCCTGGCGCTACGCGCCCGCGATGCGCTCACCCGGCATCAGCAACAACCGCCAGCAGATGTCGATCTCACCCAGTCGCTGGAGCAGGTCCAGGCCCGCCTGCTACAGCTGGCGCCGCAGCTGCGAGAAAACAGCGCTCGCCAGGGAGAGATCCGCCAACAGCTGAAACAGAACGCCGGGAACCAGCAACGCCAGCAGGCACTGCATCAGGAAATCGCGCTCGCCGGGCAGCAGCTCGAGGACTGGGCATGGCTTAATTCACTGATCGGTTCTAAAGAAGGCGATAAGTTCCGTAAATTCGCCCAGGGGCTAACGCTGGATAACCTGGTCTGGCTGGCGAACCATCAGCTCAATCGCCTGCACGGGCGCTATCAACTCCAGCGCAAGACCAGCGAAGCGCTGGAGCTGGAAGTGGTTGATACCTGGCAGGCGGATGCGGTACGCGATACCCGAACCCTTTCCGGCGGTGAAAGCTTCCTGGTCAGTCTCGCGCTGGCGCTGGCGCTGTCCGATCTGGTAAGCCACAAAACGCGCATTGATTCGTTGTTCCTTGATGAAGGGTTCGGCACGCTCGATAGCGAAACGCTGGATACTGCGCTGGATGCGCTCGACGCCCTGAATGCCAGCGGTAAGGTGATCGGCGTAATAAGCCACGTTGAAGCAATGAAAGAGCGCATTCCTGTGCAGATCAAAGTGAAAAAAATCAACGGTCTTGGCTACAGCCGGCTGGATAAAATCTTTTCTGTCGACTAATCCGTCAGCCACTCCCCGTTGCACCGGCTGAC
>NZ_JBCNNS010000120.1:0-11589 GCF_039594335.1 Raoultella sp. | reverse complement strand
TCTGTGCAAAAATCAATTCAAAACTACAATACGCTAAATAATTCGAGTTGCAGGCAGGCGGCAAGTGAGCAAATCCCCGGGAGCGTACACAAGTACGTGACCGGGGTGAGCGAATGCAGCCAACGCATCTGCGGCGTGAATTATGACGCGTATTAGCGGCCAGGGAATCCTGGCGGCATCATCCCTTTCATCCCACGCATCATCTTCATCATGCCGCCTTTCGACTTCATCTTCTTCATCATGCGCTGCATATCATCAAACTGTTTGAGCAGACGGTTCACGTCCTGCACCTGCATTCCACAGCCGGCGGCAATACGACGCTTACGTGACCCTTTAATGATTTCCGGCTTAGCGCGCTCTTTCAGGGTCATCGAGTTGATGATCGCTTCCATCCGCACCAGCACTTTGTCATCCATCTGCGATTTCACGTTGTCGGGGATCTGCCCCATACCTGGCAGCTTGCCCATCAGGCTGGCCATACCGCCCATGTTTTTCATCTGGCGCAGTTGCTCAAGAAAGTCGGTAAGGTCGAAACCATCGCCTTTCTTCAGCTTAGAGGCCAGTTTCTCGGCCTGTGCGCGGTCAACCTTGCTCTCAATATCTTCGATCAGCGACAGCACGTCGCCCATGCCGAGAATACGGGAAGCAATACGATCGGGGTGGAATGGCTCCAGCGCCTCGGTCTTTTCACCGACACCAAGGAACTTAATCGGTTTACCGGTGATGTGACGAATCGACAGTGCGGCACCGCCGCGGGCGTCGCCATCGACTTTGGTCAGCACCACGCCGGTCAACGGCAGCGCTTCGTTAAACGCTTTGGCGGTATTCGCGGCATCCTGACCGGTCATCGCATCAACGACGAACAGCGTTTCTACCGGGTTAAGAGAAGCGTGGACTTGTTTGATTTCGTCCATCATCGCTTCATCAACGTGCAGACGACCGGCGGTATCCACCAGCAGCACATCGTAGAACTTCAGCTTCGCTTCTTTCAGCGCGGCGTTAACAATCTCGAGCGGCTTCTGGCCCACATCGGACGGGAAAAAATCAACGTTAACCTGCTCAGCCAGCGTTTCCAGCTGTTTAATGGCCGCTGGACGATAAACGTCCGCGGAGACCACCAGCACTTTCTTCTTGTGCTTCTCACGCAGGAATTTACCTAGCTTAGCGACGCTGGTCGTTTTACCCGCCCCCTGCAGACCCGCCATCAGCACGACCGCCGGCGGCTGAGCGGCTAAATCCAGCGCCTGGTTCTCTTCGCCCATCGCCGCAACCAGCTCGTTACGTACGATTTTGACAAACTCCTGACCCGGAGTCAGGCTTTTGTTCACTTCATGACCCACCGCGCGCTCTTTGACGCGGCTGATAAAGTCACGAACGACAGGCAGCGCGACGTCCGCCTCCAGCAGCGCCATGCGGACTTCACGCAGGGTGTCTTTAATATTGTCTTCGGTAAGGCGTCCGCGGCCGCTAATGTTGCGCAGCGAACGCGACAAACGATCGGTTAAATTATCAAACATTGTCTCTCGCCTGAGGTGGAAACTGTCGGTCGCAGCAGCGACACGAAAACACGGATTTGGCGCAGTATAACACGACATGCAGCGCGATGTGATGCAACGGTTGGAGCAGACGTCGCGTGACGCTATACTGCTTCTCTTTCTTATTTAGTCAACAGTCGACACCCATATGCCTGTTTTTGCCCTGCTCGCGCTTGTCGCCTACTCCATCAGCCTTGCGCTGATCATCCCCGGCCTGTTGCAAAAAAACAGCAGTTGGCGGCGGATGGCGATTCTTTCCGCAACTATTGCGTTGATTTGTCATGCTTTTGCGCTAGAGTCACGTATTTTCCCCGGCGGCGAGAGTGGACAGAATCTCAGTTTATTAAACGTCGGTTCGCTGGTCAGTCTGATGATCTGTAGCGTGATGACTATCGTCGCATCGCGTAACCGCGGCTGGCTGCTGCTGCCTATCGTCTACGCATTTGCCTTGATTAACCTGGCTTTCGCCACTTTCGTGCCGAATGAATACATCACCCATCTGGAAACCACGCCAGGAATGCTGGTGCACATCGGCCTGTCACTCTTCTCTTACGCGACGCTGATTATTGCCGCGCTGTATGCGCTTCAACTGGCATGGATCGATTATCAGTTGAAGAACAAAAAGCTGGCCTTCAGCCATGAAATGCCGCCGTTGATGAGTATTGAGCGTAAAATGTTTCATATTACGCAGGTTGGCGTGGTCCTACTGACGCTGACGTTGTGCACCGGTTTGTTTTATATGCATAACCTGTTTAGCACGGAAAATATCGATAAAGCCGTGCTGTCGATCGTCGCGTGGTTCGTCTATATCGTTCTGTTGTGGGGCCACTATCATGAAGGATGGCGCGGTCGTCGGGTGGTCTGGTTTAACGTCGCTGGCGCAGGCCTGCTGACGCTGGCTTACTTTGGCAGCCGCGTGCTGCAACAGTTTATTAGTTAACCCCGAACGCCAACCTGTTCCGGTAGGTGTCATTATTGCAGAAAGCCTGAAGACTGGCTGCGCTCAGCGCCAGCAGGCTCATAAAATAGCCTACCGGACCAGGCGTTAAGGAGTCCCCCTGGAACACATATCTACCACCACGCTGATCGTGACGCTGATTATCATGGTGATTATCTCTGCCTATTTCTCCGGCTCTGAAACCGGGATGATGACCCTGAACCGCTATCGGTTACGGCATATGGCGAAGCAAGGCAACCGCCAGGCAAGACGCGTAGAAAAACTGCTGCGTAAGCCTGACCGTTTAATCAGTCTGGTGCTGATCGGCAATAACCTCGTCAACATCCTCGCCTCCGCGCTGGGCACGATTGTCGGCATGCGTCTGTATGGCGATGCCGGGGTGGCTATTGCCACCGGCGTGCTGACCTTCGTGGTCCTGGTTTTTGCCGAGGTCCTGCCTAAAACCATCGCGGCGCTGTATCCGGAAAAGGTCGCCTATCCGAGCAGTTTCTTACTGGCGCCGCTGCAGGTACTGATGATGCCGCTGGTCTGGCTGCTGAACACCATTACTCGCCTCCTGATGCGCATGATGGGTATCAAAACCGATATTATCGTCAGTGGCGCGCTGAGCAAAGATGAGCTGCGCACCATCGTGAACGAGTCGCGGACCCAAATCTCCCGCCGTAACCAGGACATGCTGCTGTCGGTGTTGGATCTCGAAAAGGTCAGCGTCGATGACATCATGGTCCCGCGCAATGAAATCATCGGTATTGATATTAACGACGACTGGAAATCTATCGTTCGCCAGTTGACCCACTCTCCTCACGGACGCATCGTGCTGTATCGCGGCTCGCTGGACGACGCCATCAGTATGCTACGCGTACGTGAAGCCTATCGCCTGATGACCGAGAAAAAAGAGTTCACTAAAGAGGTGATGCTGCGCGCCGCCGATGAAATTTACTTCGTGCCGGAAGGGACGCCGCTCAGTACGCAACTGGTGAAGTTCCAGCGTAATAAGAAGAAAGTCGGCCTGGTGGTCGATGAGTACGGCGATATCCAGGGACTGGTGACGGTAGAGGACATTCTCGAAGAGATTGTCGGTGATTTCACCACCTCGATGTCGCCGACACTGGCTGAAGAAGTCACGCCATTAACTGACGGAACCGTCATTATCGATGGCAGCGCCAACGTGCGTGAAATCAATAAAGCGTTTAACTGGCATTTGCCGGAAGATGAAGCCCGAACGGTTAACGGGATTATTCTGGAGGCGCTGGAAGAGATCCCGGTTCCCGGCACGCGAGTGCGTATCGAGCAGTATGATATCGATATTCTCGACGTCCAGGACAACATGATTAAGCAGGTGAAGGTCAACCCGGTGAAGCCCCTCCGTGAAAGCGCCGCCGAGTAATTGACAGGCCAGACGCAAAGACGGTGGACCTTGGGTTCGCCGTTTTTTTGCCCGCGATTTCTCGGGCAGCAGAAAGCAAATAAAAACGGCCACCTTCCGGCGGCCGTTGGAGGCGGGTTACTTCGCTTTCGCCACAGTCACCATCGCCGCGCGAATGGTACGACCGTTCAGGGTATAGCCCTTTTGCATCACGGCCAACACGTTGCCAGCCGCCACATCGTCAGACTCAACCATGGCGATGGCCTGGTGCACGTTCGGATCCAGCGGCACGTTGGTATCGGCAATCACTTCCACGCCGAATTTGCGTACGACATCCAGCATCGACTTCAGCGTCAGCTCGATACCCTCAACCATGGAAGCCATGTCCGGATTGGCTTTATCGGCCACTTCCAGCGCACGATCCAGGCTGTCAATAACCGGCAGCAGTTCGTTAACGAACTTTTCGAGGGCAAATTTGTGCGCTTTTTCCACATCCAGCTCGGTACGACGACGCAGGTTTTCCATTTCCGCTTTTATGCGCAGGATACCATCGCGTTCACGAGTCTGAGCTTCAGCCAGCTGTGCTTCCAGATTCGCAATTTTTTCATCGCGCGGATCCACCTGCTCAGCAGAAACTCCAGGCTCAACCGCCTCAACGTCCTCGTGCTGTTCCGTGATAATTTCTTCCGGGGCTTGCCCGTCAGGCGTTTTCTGTTCTTTACTACTCATGAATTTCTCCGCGTTTTTTTCGCATTCATCTCGCTAACTTCGCTTATTATGGGGATCCGTTTCCGGGTTTCAAGGGAAGCTGTCAGATTGTCATCATTCATTTAACGCAAGGACATCCACAACATGAAGAACCATTTCAAGTGTATAGGCATTGTGGGACACCCTCGTCACCCAACCGCGCTGACCACACATGAAATGCTCTGGCGCTGGCTCTCTGGCAAAGGCTACGACGTTCTGGTCGAACAACAGATTGCCCATGAGCTCCAGCTTAGCAATGTCAAAACGGGCACGCTGGCGGAAATTGGCCAACAGGCGGATCTGGCGGTTGTGGTGGGCGGCGACGGCAATATGCTCGGCGCAGCGCGAACGCTGGCGCGTTACGATATCAACGTCATCGGCATTAACCGCGGCAACCTCGGTTTTCTGACCGATCTTGACCCGGATAACGCCCTACAGCAGCTCGCCGACGTACTGGAAGGCCACTACATTTCGGAAAAACGTTTTTTACTGGAAGCCCAGGTCTGCCAGCAAGATTGCCAGAAGCGCATCAGTACCGCGATTAATGAAGTGGTCCTGCACCCGGGCAAAGTCGCGCACATGATTGAGTTCGAAGTGTATATCGATGAGGTGTTTGCCTTCTCTCAGCGTTCAGACGGCCTGATTATCTCCACACCAACGGGTTCCACCGCCTATTCATTATCCGCCGGCGGCCCCATTCTGACACCCTCATTAGATGCTATTACCCTGGTCCCGATGTTCCCGCATACCCTCTCGGCGCGTCCGTTGGTGATTAACGGCGACAGCACCATTCGCCTGCGTTTTTCCCAGCGCTGCAGCGACCTGGAGATCAGTTGCGACAGCCAGATAGCGTTGCCGATTCAGGATGGCGAAGATGTCCTTATCCACCGCTGCGATTATCACCTGAATCTTATCCACCCAAAAGATTACAGCTATTTCAATACATTGAGCGCTAAACTTGGTTGGTCGAAGAAATTGTTCTGATTTTAGCGGCTGCCTCTTTACTGGATAAAAAACCAGTCTATACTGTACGAAAACACAGTAATGTTTTTTCATACAGGAAGGCAGCTATGCTGGCGCAACTCACCATCAGTAACTTTGCTATCGTTCGTGAACTGGAAATCGATTTTCACAGCGGAATGACCGCGATCACCGGGGAAACCGGTGCCGGGAAATCTATTGCCATTGATGCGCTGGGGCTGTGCCTCGGCGGAAGAGCCGAAGCAGACATGGTGCGAAGAGGCGCCAGCCGCGCAGACCTGTGCGCCCGCTTCGCTTTAAAAGATACTCCGGCGGCGCAGCGCTGGCTGGAAGAAAACCAGCTGGAAAGCGGACGTGAGTGTTTACTTCGCCGCGTCATCAGTACCGATGGCCGCTCCCGTGGTTTTATTAACGGCACCGCCGTCCCGCTCTCTCAGCTTCGTGAGCTCGGCCAGCTGCTTATCCAGATTCACGGCCAGCATGCGCACCAGTTGCTGACCCGCCCTGAACATCCAAAAACACTGCTCGATGGCTACACCGGTGAGTATGCGCTCACTCAGCGTATGGCTGAACACTACCGTCAGTGGCATCAAAGCTGCCGCGAGCTGGCTCAGCATCAGCAGCAGAGCCAGGAACGCGCAGCCCGCGCCGACCTGCTGCAATATCAGTTGAAAGAGTTAAATGAGTTCAATCCGCAGCCGGGTGAGTTTGAACAAATCGATGAAGAGTACAAACGTCTGGCCAACAGCGGCCAACTGCTGACCACCTGCCAGCACGCACTGACGGTGCTCGCAGACGGTGAAGAAGCCAACCTACAGAGCCAGCTCTACACCGCCAGGCAGTTGGTGACCGAGCTGGTCGGTATGGACAGCAAGCTCTCGGGCGTGCTGGATATGCTTGAAGAGGCGGCGATTCAGCTCAGTGAAGCCAGCGACGAACTGCGGCATTATAGCGATCGCCTGGATCTCGACCCGAATCGTCTGTTCGAGCTGGAGCAGCGCATCTCTCGTCAGATAGCTCTGGCGCGTAAGCATCAGATTACCCCGGAAGAGCTCCCCGTATTTTATCAGGATCTGCTGGAAGAGCAGCGTCTGCTGGACGACAGCGCGGGCTCGCTGGAATCCCTTAGCCAGACCGTGGTAGAACACCATCAGTTGGCGCTGGAGAGCGCTCGGCAACTGCACGCTCTGCGTCAAAGCAGCGCGGAAGAGCTGGCGCAGTTAATCACTGAGAGTATGCGCTCACTTTCCATGCCTCATGGCGTATTTGCTATCGAGGTGGCCTTTGATGAGCGCCACCTCACCGCCCAAGGGGCCGACCGTATCGAGTTTCGCGTCACGACAAACCCGGGACAGCCGCTTCAGCCCATTGCTAAAGTCGCCTCCGGTGGCGAGCTGTCGCGTATTGCGCTGGCCATTCAGGTCATTACTGCGCGGAAGATGGAAACGCCGGCCCTGATTTTCGATGAGGTGGATGTCGGCATCAGCGGCCCGACGGCGGCAGTCGTGGGCAAACTGCTACGTCAACTGGGCGAATCGACTCAGGTCATGTGCGTCACTCACCTGCCGCAGGTTGCCGGCTGCGGCCATCAGCATTTCTTTGTCTGCAAAGAGACCGACGGCGAGATGACGGAAACCCATATGTACCCACTCGACAAACGGGCACGTCTGCAGGAACTGGCCCGTCTGCTGGGCGGTAGCGAAGTCACCCGTAACACGCTGGCAAACGCGAAAGAGTTGCTCGCAGCGTAAACTTTTTGATTTTCGCAGAGTCATAGTGAACAGCAAATTGCCGTAAGACCTGCAGTCGAAGGTTTCCAACTGGGCAAAGGTCTATTATTATCGGCATATTACAGATGAGCCACGTACTGCTCGGGCCCGAAAAGGAATAAAATCACTATGCGCTGTAAAACGCTGACTGCTGCCGCAGCGGTTCTTCTCATGTTGACCGCAGGCTGTTCCACTCTGGAACGAGTGGTTTACCGTCCTGATATCAACCAGGGTAACTATCTGGCACCTACTGATGTAGCAAAAATTCGTGTCGGCATGACGCAACAGCAGGTTGCTTATGCACTGGGTACCCCGATGATGTCGGATCCATTTGGTACCAACACCTGGTTCTATGTTTTCCGTCAGCAGCCTGGGCATGAAAAAATCACCCAGCAGACGCTAACGCTGACCTTTAACAGCGGCGGCGTGCTAACCAACATTGATAACAAACCGGCTCTGACCAACGAGTAATGTAGTAAACACCTTGCTGCAGAAAGACAAAAAGCGCTCACTGAGCGCTTTTTTTATCGCTTTCACCGCTATTTCCCGGCGTGTTTCTCCGCGCGCTGACGACGCAGCTCCTTCGGATCGGCAATCAGCGGGCGGTAGATTTCCACCCGATCGCCATCATGCACCACATCATGTAATTTAACCGGGCGACTGTATATTCCGACCTTGTTTTTCGCCAGATCGATATCGCTGCGCAGCGCCATCAGGCCGCTGGCAATAATCGCCTGTTCGACCGTTGCGCCCTCTTCAAGCTTTACGCTTTGCAGGTACTGCTTCTCCGGCAGGGCATAAGCAACTTCCACCACGATGTTAGCCGACACGATAAACCTCTTTGGCTCTGGCCGTGAAAGCCTGCACCATATTTAACGCCAGCTCTTTAAAGATGCGACCAAATGCCATCTCAATCAGCATGTTAGTGAATTCAAAATCGAGATGAAACTCAATTTTGCAGGCATCCGAGCTCAGCGGGATAAACTTCCAGCCGCCAATTAGCTTTTTGAACGGACCATCGACCAGACTCATTAAAATGCTCTGGTTACTGGTAAGGGTATTGCGTGTCGTAAAGGTCTTACTGATGCCTGCTTTGGATACATCAACCGCCGCCATCATTTGCGTCGGCCCAGACTCCAGCACACGGCTCCCGGTGCAGCCAGGCAAAAAATCAGGATAAGACTTCACGTCATTTACGAGTTGATACATCTGTTCCACACTGAAAGGCACCAGTGCAGTACGGCTAATCTGAGGCATAGCAAGTTCCACATTTATACACGCGGCAAATAATATCATTTATCTGCCGCTAAAAAAAACGCTGTGCCGCAACTCGTGCTAAGATAGCGCATTACACCTCGCAGGATGGATTGAGGTACTGTGTTCCCGTTTAGCAATGACTTCAGGACATTATGACCAAGAAAAAAGCCCACAAACCTGGATCAGCCACCATTGCGCTGAATAAACGCGCCCGCCATGAATACTTTATCGAAGATGAATACGAGGCTGGTCTTGCCCTACAAGGGTGGGAAGTCAAATCTCTGCGCGCCGGCAAAGCCAACATCAGCGACAGCTATGTGATCCTGAAAGATGGCGAAGCCTATCTCTTCGGCGCCAACTTTACGCCGATGGCCGTGGCATCGACCCACTACGTCTGCGACCCGACGCGTACCCGCAAGCTGCTGCTTAATCAGCGCGAGTTGGATGCCCTGTACGGGCGCATCAACCGTGAAGGCTACACTGTCGTGGCCCTGTCGCTGTACTGGAAGAACGCCTGGTGCAAAGTGAAAATTGGTGTCGCCAAAGGTAAGAAACAGCACGACAAGCGTACCGATCTCAAAGATCGCGAGTGGGCGCTGGATAAAGCCCGCATTATGAAACACGCCGGCCGCTAATCTCCCTCTTTTTAAGGGCCAGTTCAGCTGGCCTTTATACGCTATATCATTGTTGATGCTGCTTTTTCACCCAACCGATCCCCACAATCATGCGAACGAATGCTGGTAATTCCATTCACAAATCTGTTATACTTGCCTTAACACATTGGGGCTGATTCTGGATTCGACGGGATTCGCGAAACCCAAGGTGCATGCCGAGGGGCGGTTGGCCTCGTAAAAAGCCGCAAAAAAATAGTCGCAAACGACGAAAACTACGCTTTAGCAGCTTAATAACCTGCTAAGAGCCCTCTCTCCCTAGCTTCCGCTCTTAAGACGGGGAATAAAGAGAGGTCAAACCCAAAAGAGATCGCGTGGAAGCCCTGCCTGGGGTTGAAGCGTTAAAACTAATCAGGCTAGTTTGTCAGTAGCGTGTCCGTCCGCAGCTGGCCAGCGAATGTAAAGACTGGACTAAGCATGTAGTGCCGAGGATGTAGGAATTTCGGACGCGGGTTCAACTCCCGCCAGCTCCACCAATCATGATTGGACAGTGATAGGACATCACTAGCAATAACAGGAAGTTAGCAGTCTCAGCAGTACACCGACCAGACGGTGAGGGGACAAAAAAGGATACGCAAAGGAGCCGCGGCTCCGGAGTGATATGAAAACCCGCTTATGCGGGTTTTTTTGTATGAGGATCACTGATGTCATCATCCATCAAACAAATAATTAATGATCGTCAAGAAACCATAGCCGCCATTGAAAAATGCTTTTCCAATGCTTTGCAATGCTACGTGATCCATTATTCATGTGAATCCTTCTACAATCTTCAGGGCGGGCAATCCACCCGAATAACTTCAATCGCTATACGAAATTTAGGAAGCGCACAAACTCATCATTGGGCTCTGAACCGCTCTGCTGAGTTGTTAAAACTGAACGTTTCAGATCCTGCTAACTTAGATACTTTGGAACATCATCTACTTAAAAATTACTTCGATTTCCTATCAAGATACGCAACCTGTACGTTTATGCATTGGAATATGCGTGACAACAACTATGGTTTCCAGGCCTTGCAACACCGCTTTGAAGTGTTAACTGGAATCCCATTCATCCTTAGCGATGATA
The DNA here is from genome assembly GCF_039594335.1 of Raoultella sp. Classification (NCBI taxonomy): domain Bacteria; kingdom Pseudomonadati; phylum Pseudomonadota; class Gammaproteobacteria; order Enterobacterales; family Enterobacteriaceae; genus Klebsiella; species Raoultella sp. The sequence continues at coordinate 1,240 of NZ_JBCNNS010000120.1, read as the reverse complement.
GAAAGCTAGATTTAGCAAGGGCTGCCGTTTCGATTTATGGGCGTAACTATATAGCTCACGCCGCAAAAAATGGACGAAGCGGCAGATTACTAGCGCTTGTAGAAAAGAACCACATCGCAGACAAAGATGTTATGACCGGACAAGAAGAAGCAGAAGCTTATATCAATGGAAAATATAGAGAACTTGAAATGTCTACCCTTAGGAAAGTAGACATTCTTTGTAACATTGCTGAACGCATGCATGACCGCACATTGAAAACTAACTCGGTATGGTATAAACCCAGAAGCTTTCATCCTTACTGGCTGTTTAATCGATTAAAAGAGCACCCAGTTATGTCCGGCTTGGTAGCAATTGGCATCTTAATTGGGGTTATTAGCAAAAGCTTGGATCTCTATTCAAAGTTCCAACACTAGCATGGGGTGTCGGGGGTCGGAGGTTCAAATCCTCTCCTGCCGACCAAAAATCCCAGAGAAACCAGCCTTTTAAGGCTGGTTTTTTTATGCCTTCTTTTTGTGCGGGGAATCAATGGGGAGAAACGGGGGAGAAAACCCATCAATAATAACTTCTAAACCAAGGGCCTGAGCTGATAGAGCGGATCACCTGACCCTAAGCAAATCACTGTATCTCGTTGTGTACCGCGGGGATAACATTTCTCGTTTCATCTGCCAGGCGGTCTGGATACCCTGGCCGGCAAAGTACAGGGCTCCTCTCCCATTTTTCGCATTAAGATGATCCAGGACCTCCATCAGTTTTTCGCTATTTTGCCGTGGTGCATTATCGTCAAACAGGTTTAGCTGGGCCACGCCCTGACTATAGAAGTCGCCGAGCATCACGCCTGCTTTTTGATACCGGTGTCCATCTTTCCAGATACCATCGAGGCATTTTGTCGCCGCGGTGATTATGTCCCTGCTGTCCTGGGTTGGCGTAAGCAGCTTTACCGATGCGCTGTTCCCGTAGTATGGCTCGTTAAGCGCAAAGGGGCTGGTTTTAACGAACGCTGAGATGAACCGACAATACTGATGCTCGCCACGGAGTTTCTCCGCTGCACGTGAGGCGTAGCTGCAGATCGCCTGCCTCATCTCATGGTATTCAGTGATACGTCCACCAAACGAGCGGCTGCAAACTATTTCCTGTTTCACCGGCGCGAACTCCTCCAGACCGAGACATGGCTCTCCGCGTAGCTCCCGCACGGTTCGCTCCAGAACAACATTAAAATGCTTCCGGATAAAACGGATATCGG